>JAYRVN010000039.1:0-39876 GCA_041918535.1 Chloroflexota bacterium | reverse complement strand
GATTTGCCACCAGAGCGTGAGGGTATAGGGCGCGCCGGTTTCGGCCGAATCACCTCCATTCTCATATCCCATGAAAGTCAACCCTGGCGCAATCAGCCCATCCACCGCCACCGGCGGCCGGCTGCCGTCCCAGGCCAGATTCCCTGGCAGCGGCACACCCTCCAGGCGATAACTTGGCCCGGCGTAGCGCCCGCCCTCATCCAACACCGACAGACGTTGCGCCCCGTCAAACAACCCCACATACACCCGATATAACCCCGGCGGCATCCCGGCCGGCAGCGTAGCCGTCACCGATTGCACGATCCGCTCGCCTACCGCCCATTGCTCCCCCAAATAAGCGATAGAGTCGGCTTGCGCCCAGCGGAAACCGTCATCCCCGACAATGTGGATAAAGGGATTGAAGTTGCCTGACGGCGCGCCGGTCACCTCCCAATAAAGGCGCAGCGTCGCCGCGCCCGACGCCGTCGCCAGGTCATAGCCGCGCAGACGGATGACATCGCCGAAATTGACCGCCAGCGGGTAGGTCGGCGCAAACGGCAACGGCTCGGTCAGGGCATACGCGGTGAAGGTGGGCAAGCCATCCGGGCCGGACGGGCCACTCAGGCTGGGCGGCGGCAAGAGCGCCTGCGCCCAGGCCGGCGGCGGCGCGCTGTGCGGATAGACGATCAGGGCGGGGCCGCGCGCCGGTTGCACCAGGGCTTCGCCTTCCAGCAGCCATTTGAGTTCGGCATAGCGGCGGCTGGTGAAGGCCAGCGTGGGGTGACGATAGTGGATGGCGGCCACGTAAATGCTCTCGCCCGGCACATCCCGGTCGTCAAGAAACGCCGCCACCGCCCCTAGATCGGCATCGGCGGCGTAAAAAACGTCGCTGCGGCTGCCCCACGCCTGAAAATAGGCGCGATAGGCCGCCCAACCGCCGACAGCCAGCCAGATTAGGGCGACGACGGCCGGCCAGGGTTGGCGCGCCAGGGTCGGGCGTCGGACCTGCCACCAGGCTTGCCAGCGCGCGCCCAGGTTGGCGGCGGCATAGGCCACCGGGAAGACGACGAAAGGGAAGATGCCAATGGCGCGTAAGAAACTAGGCAGGATGTCGTTGACGGCCAGAGCGGTGGGCAGCAACATGATCAGGGGCGCGCCCAGAACCAGAACGGGGGTGATCGCGCCGGGGAAGGCGCGCGCTGCGCGCGGGCGCCGCCAATCCCACAAGAGCCAGACAGCGCCAATCGGCCACGCCAGAGCCAGCAAGCCGGTGAAAATCGGCCGATCCGGCAGGTTGAAACGCCAATAAGGGTCGCCGCGCACGAAGAAAAGGCCGAGGGCTTTCAGGTAAGCGGCGGCGTAAGTGGCAAAGGTGGGAGATTCGGCCGAAACCTGACCGATTCGCGTCCAAAAGACGTCCGGGTGGCGGGCAAAATAGAGCAGCAAAGGCAGCGCCGCCAACCCGCCCACGCTCAACCAGGCGCCCACCTGCGCCCAGCGGCGGCGCGGTTGCCGCCACACCAAAACGATGGCCGCCGTCAGCGCCACCAACGGGAATAGCCGGCTCGCCAAATAAGTGTAAGCCGTCAGGCCGAGCGCCGCGCCGCCCACCGCCAGACTACGCCAACTTTGCCGACGCAGACCCACCAGTAAGCCGCCCAGGGCCAGACTCTGCAAGAGCGGCTGGCTGATGGCGCGGAAGCCTAAACGGCTGAAAATCAGGTGTGGAAAAAGGGTCGCCAGGATCAGCGCGCTAAGCGCGCCGATCCAGGCGGAGCGAGGAAAAAGTTCGCGCCCCAGGCGGAAGGTGGCGGCCAGGGTTAGCAGGCCGATAAAAACGGAGGTTAGGCGCAGGCTGAAAATGGTGTTGCCCAGCAGCTGGGCCAGGCCGGCGGCCAGATAGAAAAAGAGGACTTCTTTGCCGGTGTAGCTGGTGATGAAAATCGGCCGATACCCACGAAAGGCAATATCCCCCACTAAAACGCCGTTGGCCGCCTCGTCATAGTGCGCCACCGGCGGCAGCGCGGTCAAATGATGCGCGCGCAACCAGAAGCCAACGCCTAGCGCCAACCAACAGCACACCCATATCTGGCGCGACAGGGGGGCCAAACGGGCGGAGCGCGCCACGACCTTACTCACGGCTGTGAATGCCGCGCCGGCTCCTTGTCGGGCTGCGTTTGCCGGGGGCATAGCTGCTGGAATAACGCCTCATAAGCATCCGTGATGGCTTCCCAGCTATAGTGGGCGCGCGCCCGCGCCTGCGCCAGATGGCGATAAGCGGCCACTTGGTCGGGCTGGTCTAATAGTTCCTGTAACACAACCCGTAGACTGTCCGCGCCAAGCTCGCCCGCATAGGAGAATCCCGCCTCGCCAATTGTCTCCAGGTTCTCCGGCGTGTCATTGACGATGACACAATTGCCGAAGGCCATCGCTTCGGTCAGCGCCGGATGCGTCCCCCCTACCCCAGAGCTTTCAATGAAGATCAGGGCGTTGGAGCCGAGTTCATGATAGCCCTGGCCGAAGACGTAGCCGGTGAAAATAATCCGGGGATCGTCCTCCGCCATTTGCCGCAGCCGGGCCTTGTATTGGTTGGAATAGGGCGCATCCCCCACGATGACGCATTGGAGATCGGTCTTAGTCTGGCGGAAAGCGGCAAGGATGTGATGGATGCAATTCTCCGGCACCAGACGGCCGACAAAGAGGATGTACCGGCGTGGTTGCAGGCCAAAACGGGCCAGGGTCTCGCCGGGCGGCAGGATTTCCACCTCGGAGCCATAGGGAATGTAGGTGGAATGGCTGTTGAAGCGCGTTTCATAATAATCTTGCACAATGCGCGAATCGGTGACCACGGCATTGGGCAGCTTGGTAGCCAGGAATTCCGACAGTTGCAGATACTTTTTGGCCCAATTGGGCCATTTGGCCCGTTTCCAATCCAGGCCGTCCACGTTGAGCGCGGTCTTCGTGCCGACCAGCCGCGGTATCCAGGTGACGGGGCTATTACCGGCGATGAAATAGAGGATGACATCATATCCCTGGGTCAGGCTGTGCAGGGTGGAGAGGAAGCTGTGAATAATGGTATCCAGGAACATGTTGCCGATGGCGCGTAGTTTAACCAGGCGCATACCTTTGTAGGTGTCGCCGGCGTAGGTGATGTGCGGCACGCGGCAATAGACCGTGACTTCGTGTCCACGCTCAACCAAACGTTGCCCCAGTTGTTCGACACAGGTCTCAAAGCCGCTGTAGGCAGCCGGGATTCCCCGCGTACCCATTAAAGCAATCTTCATCTTGGCTCCCGCCTTAAACAGATTTTGATCGACCGGCAGTCAGGCGCTGCTTGACGGCAGACAGCAGGTGACGGGTTCGGCCGAAATTCAGCAGCAGCGCCAGCCCCATCTTCAGCGGCCAGGTCGCCCCGGCCCTGGCCCAATCCAACCAGCCGGGCCGCAATGATACCGCCAACGGATACCCATGCCGCTGCAAATGGGTTTGCGTCAAATACTGGCACAGCGCCAAGTCAGCGCGCTCACCGGCGGCGCGTTGCCAACGCCCTGCGGCCTCGGCTTGTAAACCGACGGTCTGCGCCGCCCCTGGCGTATAGGAGGAGTTGGACGGGATTTCCAACATCTCTTGACGCCACGGAATGGCTAACCAGGCGCAGATTCGGCCGATTTCCGCCTCTCCTTGCGCCACCACGTCTTCAAAACGCGCCGTCAAAACGCGGGGATGGCCCTGAAAACGATCCCCGGCCTGAACGGCGCTGTTCCACATCAGGCTCATAGTCACCGGATGATAATTGGCCCAGAAGAGCAGGGCCAGGCGGCGGGGAGTGTCCGGTTGACCCCAAAACCGCCGCCACTTGTACTTTTGTGACAGAATTACGTCGCGCGCATCGCGCACAATATGGATGATAACAGCATTCGGGAAGTGCGTCAGTATTTCCTGGATATAAAAGACATTGCGCGGGGTTTGTTCTAAGGGGATGCTTTTGCTTTGGCTGCGGGCAGTATGCTGCAAGAAGGCAGCCCAGAGTCGCATGGGCTGCCAGGGGGGTGGGGTGTCGGCCAGGATAGATTCGGCCGAAGCCTGGTAACGCGCAGCATAAGCGGCTCCCTGGAAACGCGCATACGGATCAGCCTGGCGCGCGGCCAGTTGCGCCAACAAAGCCGTCGCTTCCGGCGCGGCCAGCGCTTGCGCCAGTTGCGACGGCGCGCACAATTCTTCAAAAAAGTGTAGCTCCAGCAGAGTGCACACCTCCGCGCTGCGCCCTAAAATCTGGCTGAGCATGGTGGTTCCGCTGCGGCTATTGCCCACCACAAAGATCACCTTTTGCTCTTCCGGCGTTAGGTCTGCCATGTATCCCTTCAAGCAGCGGGCGGCGGTCAGCCCAGCAGCCCTGCATACACCGCCAGCGTCTGCGCCGCCGCGCGCGCCCATGAGAACGCGCCTGCGCGCGCCGGGCCGCGCGTCGCCAGGTCGGCCCGCAATTCCGGCTCGGTCGCCAGACGGCGCAAGGCCATTGCCAATGCCTCTGCATCGGTCGGATCGATCAGCAGGGCGGCGTCGCCGGCCACTTCAGGCATTGAGGCCACGTTGGAGCAAACAACCGGCGCGCCACACGCCATCGCTTCGAGAATGGGTAGGCCAAAGCCCTCGTAGAGCGAGGGGTAGAGAAAGGCGGCGGCGGCGTTGTAGAGCAACACCAGGTCTTCATCCGGCACATAGCCGGTGAAGATGACACGCTCTTGGAGACCGAGTTGCTCGACTTCGGCGTAAACGTCGGAGGCGCGCCACTGAGCCTGACCCACGATGACGAGTTGGCAGGCGCGGTTTGCGGCCGAATCGTCCGCCAGCGCCAGCGCCCGCACGACGCGCCGCACGTTTTTGCGCGGCTGCAGGTTGCCCACCATAAGCCAGAACGGTTCGGTCAGGCCATAGCGGGCGCGCACAGCGGCCAGTAGGGAGGGATCGCGAATCGGCCGAAACTGTGACCCGGGCGCCAGCGGCACACTCACCACCCGATCCGCCACATACGGAAACCCCGCCATAATCTCCTGCCGGGCATGCTCCGAAATCGTCAGCACTGCGCCGGCGCGCCGCAGCGTCCACGGCAGCAGCAGCGCAAACAACAGCCGATCGCGCGCCGAGAAAAAGTCCGGGTAGCGCTTGAAGCTCACATCATGCACGCTCACCGCCAGGCGGGCCGGGCTGACGAACGGCGCAACGTAAGTCACGTGCAAAATATCCGCTTGCCAGCGGCGGCACAGGCGCGGCAAGGTGTCAAGTAACCGCCGACCTGCGCCAGGCGGCTGGAGCGGCAGGCGCCGGATCGGGGAGTGCGCCAATCGCGCCGGCCAGGGCAAAGCCGGATCCACCGCCGCCGCCAACCCGCCGTCTAGTAGCGGCGCCAATCCCTCCATGATTCCGACCACATAGGTCTCGTTGCCCGTTTCACGGCTTCCAACCATGTGGGCATCCATCAAAACGCGCATCAGTCAGACTCCGGCCCGGTCGGGTTGGCGGCAGGGCTAGAGACCGGCGCATACGCCGCCAGCCAGCCTGAGATAGGGTAGCCATGCGCCTGTAGCCAGGCGTAGAGCCGATCGTTATACGGCCGATAATGGGCGGTCAGATAAGCGGCCGTCTCCGGCGACAAGCCGCTCGACTGGGTTTTAGCCTCATTAAAGGCGTAGTAAATGCCGCGCAGCCGGCGTTTCAAGGCCAGATTGCGCCGCCAGAAATGTTCAAAACGCATATTGATCGCGCGCGCCCAGGTATTGAGCCGCTTGCTTTTGGAGACTGCGCCGCGATTCTCCTGGGTGAAGGTGTAATTAGCATAGAAGTCGGCTTCGATCCCCAGCCAGCTTGTCAGTCCATCCATAACGGCGCCCGGCTGCCGTATCAGATCGTCAAAGAAAATGAGATGGATGTAGCCGGCGAATTGGTCATGCCAGGCTTGAAAATAGTCCAGGTAATAGCCGGAGCCAATCAAGTTCGCGCTGCGAGTAGCCGGCGCCTGCAAGAAATCCTCGAAGGTCAGATCGCGCGGTAACAGGCCATACATTTTGTCGTGGGTGAAATAAGAGTAGAAGCGGTGCGCCGGATCGCGCAGGATGAAGATGAGGCGGGTTGGCCCCAGGGTTTCCCAAATGGCGCGGGCGGTGCGCGCGCCGCCATAGAAGTAGGAGGGGCTGGCCTCCAGGGTGTGAGTCTGGCCGGGTCGCAGCACAAAGTAGCTGCGATATCTATCCAGGGGCTCAAGGGGAAGGCCGTCGCCGGCAGGCAAGAAGTATTGGGTCTCTTTGGTGGTGGAAGCGCAAATTTGCGGGTGATGCAACAGATAGGTGTAAAGCGAGGTGGAGCCGGAACGCGGTACACCGGCGATGATGCAGTGAGGAATAGAATCAATGACCATGGCGTTTAGGCGCGCATGCGCCCATTGGAACTTAGCCGGGAGGGGCCCGAAGGCGGCTGTAGCCTGTATTTAAGCGCACCGATCCGGTATTTGAGCACGCGGATAGCCAGACTGAACCGGGCCTCCCACGGTCGGATATACGAGCAGGCGCGTTGCGCCTGATAGGACTCCTTATAGGCGCGCCAGGCTTGTTGGTGGCTGATGCCGTGAGCGCCGCGCTCCAGAGTGACTTCGGGCAGGAAGGCGGCGCGCAGGTGCGGCCCGGCGCGCAGGAGAAAGTCGTAGTCGCCGGCAATACGGAACTTGGGGTCGAAGGGGCCATAGCGTTCAAACAGCCGGCGGTGGTGCATGGCGCCCGTATGAACGATGGTGGGACGCAGGCGGAGTTTATAATCGGGCCAGTTCCAGGCAGAGCCTTGCACGCGATGGAAGCGGCCATCCGGGTAATAGGTGTTAGCCTGGGCGGAAAGGAAGTCGAGGGATTCGGCCGAATCCGCTACCTCCACCATGCGCGCTAACACTCCCGCGTGCGTATACCGATCGTCCGCCCCGATGAAGACAATCCACTCACCCTGCGCCTGCGCCAATCCCTTGTTCCAGGCGTCATAAATTCCCTCATCCGGCTCAGACACCCAATAACTCAGTTGCGGCGCAAACGCCTGCAAAATGGCCGTCGTCCCATCGCGCGAGCCGCCATCAATGACAATAATCTGCTTGTGCGGGTAAGTCTGCGCGGTCAAACTGTTCAAACACGCCCGCAGCGTCGCCTCCCCCTGATAGACGGCCACAATCAGACTGACCAAAGGTTCTGCCATCACATCATCCTTCAGCCGGCGCAGCTTGAACAGCCTCCGGCGGTTGCCAAACGTAAGACCGGCGCGAACGTTCCAGAATAATCATGCTATGCCCCACACTCAGCCCTAGATAGATCCAGGCGAACGCGCTGTAGGTAAACGAGGAGAACAGGGAGGCGAAATATAGGCCGATCTGCCCCAGCACATACCCCAGGACGATCCCCTTATCATAGGAATCCTGCGCCGCCCGATAGGCCCGCCAGGGGTATATCAACGCGCCGCCGTAAACACCTAACAGCGCCACCAAACCGATGATGCCGGAGTCATGCAATGTTTGCAGTGCAAAACTGTAGAGCCAGCCCCCTTCACGGTTTAATGTCTGCTCGGCCACCACTTGAAAGGAAAGGGGGCCGCCGCCCAACCAGGGGTGCGCCCGCCAGACATCCAGAACGGATTGCCAGACCATTAGACGCCCTGTCACCGAACTGTTGGCCTCGCCGATCATGCCCAACCGATTCCACAGACTGGCCCCCAACGAAGTAGACGGCGCCAGGGTGGCGTAGATCGCCAGCCCGAAAAGCATTATACCCAACGTGGTAACCAACCCAACCGCAATGGCAAAATAGGAGCCACGCGCCCGCCGTCCAGCAGGCATGAAGGTAATCACGCCAAGCAAAACCACCACCAGGATAAAGCCCAACCACGTGCTACGGGTATAACCCAACAGCAGGCCCACGCCACCCACAGCCAGCACACTCAACGACTTGATGTTGACGCCTCTGGGATAACGAAAAACCATAAGAGTCAATAGTTGCGCCGTCACGCAGAGGACAAAAATACCCAGCAAGTTGCTTTCCTGGAATGTGCCGCGAATAGAAGCGCCGCCTCCCGCGCCGCCCTCGCGCGATTGCAGCAGCGGGACTCTTATGCCGAGGAGTAAGACAACGGTGGATATAACCACTTCCACCACCATAATTATCTGAAGCAGGCGCGGATAACGGTTGCGCAAATCAGGGTAGCGTCGCACGACCATGATGACCAGGAAGTACATACCGGCGCGGTAAGAGAGCACGGCTGTCTGGTACAAACTATCGAACAAAACCGGGGAGTTGAGAATGGTAGAAAAGAAATTAGTGCTCAGATAGGCCAAAATCGGTACGATGAGAGGATAGTGTCGCACTTCGAGCAGGCCGCCGCGCAACTCTAAAGCAACCCATAATAAAAGGAAGAGCGTCGGCAGCAGGTCGGTTTCAATGGGCAGCCCGAAGGTCTCACGCGAGATGCAAGCGCTGATGATTAGCAGCGCCAGGGCATAGTAGAGGCGCAGCCGCAGGTGGGCGAAAAGAATGAGGGTCAGGACAACCAGCCCCAGGCCCAGGAGAAGAATGGAGAATGTCAGGCTTGGGGCTAGCGGCGCCAGGACCCCGGCCAGGACAATGGCTGCCAACAGGAGAAACCCATACCACCAGGGGGCGTCTGAACGGAACGTGTTGCGGTTTAAGCGTTTGGTAAACATTAGGGTTCGTTGAGTTTCTGCAAGATACGCTGCACGCGGTCGTCAGTCGGATCCAGCGCCAGGAGTTGGGTGTAGATATTAATGGCTTTGCCGGTCTCGTTGCGCTCACGGTAGTATTCTCCAAGGAGCGCATAGGCGAGTTTGCGTTGTGGCTCGTTCTGGATGGCTTGTTGGAGGGTCTGGATGGCCTCATTCGGCCGATTCGCAGCCCAGAGCGCGCGAGCATAATCGAGACGCACGTCATAGGCGGGGTCCAACTGAAGCGCTCTGGCGTATTGATCGACCGCCGCCGGAGCATTCCCCAATTCGGCATAAACATCTCCCAGGGAACGGTGGCTGGCGGCTCGTTGCCAGGCGTCAATCGGGTAGTCGTCATACAGGATAGCTTGCAGATACGCTTGTTGGGCGGCCGGAAGTTGGGGGGGCTGTCGGCGCTTGTGTTGCAAGTGGGCGATCTGAAAGTAGATGTTGCTGAGGCCCGGTTCGGCCGAATCAATGGTTAGCGCTTCTAGATAGACCTGAACCGCCGCCTCCCATTGCCCCGCCGCTTCCATCCCTTGCCCCGCCGCAAAGATAAAGCGCCTATCCTGCACCTGCCCCCATGTCTGCCGGGCTTCCACCAATCGCCCCGACCACGCCTGCGCCACCCCAAGCGCCACCCACACACTATCGCGCGGCGGCGCGCCGGCTATCGTCCGCTGCAAACGGGCCTCCGCCCTCTCCAGCGGCGCACGCGCCGGCGCGTGCAAAAGCCAATCCCCCTTCAAATTCGTCAGAGAGGAGGCGGCGTGGTTCCACACCAGGAGGCCCGCATTCACGCGCGCCGCCGGCCACAGGCCGGGCGCTAACCCAATCAGGGCTAGCCCCACAACCACACTCCGCGCCAACCACGGCCTGACTCTCATCCGCTCACTTTAATCGCCGAAACGGGCGACAAGGCCGCACGCCGGTTTACAGCGTGCTGTCGCTCCCCACCCATCCACCGGCCGACCGCTAAATCCGTTCACGCAAATACCTCTTGGTGTGGCGCAAAGGCGCCAATAGACGCGTCTGCCAATAGCGCAAATGATAGCGCCACGGGTGCGCCTGAGCCAAGCGCACCTGTGACCAATCCAGCGCCACCGGCTCCGGCCC
Organism: Chloroflexota bacterium; assembly: GCA_041918535.1. Lineage (GTDB taxonomy): Bacteria > Chloroflexota > Anaerolineae > Promineifilales > Promineifilaceae > DAOTXO01. Next base: position 30,041 of record JAYRVN010000039.1, on the reverse strand, counting down.
GGCCTGGCCCAACTCGTCGCCCGATAAACTGCGCAATTCATTAATGTTGCCTAAGTTCTGCGCATAATCGGGCAGGCTCAAATCAACCACTTGCCTCACCGACCCACTGCTGCGCTCAATCACCGCCAGTTGACAGCGCGAAAAAGCCCGACGGTCGCGCAAAGTATACTCCGATAAACCGGCGACAATCACCTCCGGCGTAACAGACATCCCTTTCGTGTGCCATCCCTCAAAGGTCAGGCGGTGCATGATCCGATTCCGCCGCGCATCCGCCAGAACCACACTATGCGCATGGGAAGCGTTGTAATACAAATCCGGATCGCTGACGAACAAATTATGACAGCCGCGATCCCATAAACTAATCTGTTGTTGCAACCGAAAGCCCACAGCCTCGTGTTCTAACACGGCCAGTTGGCTTTCCATGCGCCCACGATTGTGTAGCATGACAAACACCTGACGACCGCAAGGATAAACAGAGTTCAGATGATTCCAATCCTGGTGTTGATCTTCAAAGGCGTAAGTCTGGGTGAGCTGCGCATTTTGATAAACCACCTGGTTAAACTGGGTATTGGCGCTATATATCCCCCCGTTCGCCCAGGCGATTTGATGCACGTCTCCCCAATTTTCCTGAAGAGGCTGCACAGAGACCAACTCGCACGGCCGGCCAACCCGGTACGTTCGCAATTGCTGTTCGGTTTGCTGATAGACTCCCGCGCCGCCGCGATAGGCCACAAGATGCAGCGCATCGCCGACCATTTGTAAGGCCAGACCGAAGTGATAACCTGTGCTCAAAAGCTGATAATCTTGAATCCGCCAGTTAGGGTCAAAATCCACAATTACCAGGTGAGAATGGGTCGCGATCGCATACAATCCCATACTAAAGGAACCAGAATGAATGGCGTGATTCGCAGGTTAATCAAAGCCGCGCCTGAATGTAATTATCCCTCCGTCGCGCCATGTTAATGTAGCGGCCACTACTGATAGCCTGATTGTCCCTCAAATCCAGCGTATGTCAACTGATACTGACTGCTCCTGATAAGCCAACGGCGGAAACGAGACGGAAAGTTGTTCGCTACGGGCAGGTGCTGTAATATCCTGCCTTATGGGGAAGAAAAACGCGGATGCAAAACCCCAGGAAGAAACGTGGGTTGGGTGGGTCAACTTGCCAGTTATTATGCCGGTTAGGCATATGGGTGTTTTTAGAGGCCGGCCATCCTTTCCCTTTAAAGCTGGGACGCATGAGGAGCAAAATCTGTGGAACCGTTCGTGGTCGTTAACGAAAGACCTGTCGAAGACTCCGTTGATCTCAAGCATTATGTTCGGCTGATCCGTCTTCAAAAATGGGCCGTTATTCTGGCGGTCGTTGTGGCCGGGGCCTTGGCGCTACTGGTCAGCCGTCTTATGACGCCTATTTATGCGGCCAATGCCATGGTGGTGGCGGAATCAAGCGCCAGCCCGGACGCCAGCAACATATTGGTGGCTTTGCGCGCGGGTGAGAGTCTGGCGCAAACGTATTCGGCCATGCTAACTTCCCGGACGGTGTTAGACCAGGTCATGCAAGAGTTCGATTTGTATGGCAACCGGGATGACCAGTATAAGACATGGGATGATTTTCAGGAACGCGTCATCACCGAGCCGTTGCAAGGGACCCAACTGATCCAGTTGACGGTTGAGGATATTTCCTCGCAACGAGCGGCCGACCTGGCGAATCGCATTGTGGCGGTGATGATTGAGGTAAACCAGAGCGCCCAGGCGGAGAAATACGCGTCGTTGAAGGACAATTTGCTGAATCAGATTACGACGCTGAACTCACGCATTGAGCAAACAACACAATCTCTGGATACGCTTAGAAGTGATGCGGAGGCCAATCAGGCGGATATTTCACGGCTGGAAGGGATTTTGGCGCAATATACCCAGAATTACACCTCTTTGCTGGCCTCGTTTGAGCAGGTGCGTTTGGCCGAGGTGGCGACGAGTTCCAACATTCGCCAGGTAGACACGGCGGTGCCGGTGAAAAAACCGGCCAGACCCAAAACAGCGGTGAATATTGTAGTGGCCGGTCTGTTGGGACTAATGGGATCGGTGTCGGTGATTTTCCTGCGGGATATTCTGGATGATACCCTACGTAATCCGGAGATGATTGATGCCCTGGCGCGCAAATTGAAGCTGACGGTGGTGGGGCAAATCGGCCGATTCGATGCCGAGAACACCCCCATCATTACCGCGGCCAAACCCCGAGCTGCCGTCTCCGAAACCTTCCGCACCATCCGCGCCAATATCAAATTTGCCAGCGTGGATAAGCCTGTGCGCAGCATCCTGGTCACCAGCGCCGCCCCTAGCGAAGGCAAAAGTATCGTTTCAGCCAATCTCAGCGTAGTGCTGGCGCAAAGCGGGTTTAGAACAGTCCTGATAGACGCCGACCTGCGTCGGCCGAAAGTCCATGATCGCCTGGGCTTGAGCAATCGGGCGGGCTTCACAGACCTGTTTGTGGCTGACGACCTGTCTGTTGTGGACACCGTCGTCCAACCCACAGGCACGCCCCTGTTGGATGCGCTTGTCTCCGGCCCATTACCTCCCAATCCAGCCGAGCTGCTAGACACTGAAAAGGCCCGACAAATTGTGGCCTACCTGACAGAAAAATATGAGCGCGTTGTCATTGACTCGCCACCCATGATCGCTTTGGCCGATGCCTATTCCCTGACTCAGTATGTTGATGGCGTCCTGGTCGTTGGGCGGGTGGGCCAAACGCGGGTGAAGGAATTGGAGAAAGCCGTGGTGAGTCTGCGGCGTGCGGGCGCGCACCTTCTCGGCCTCGTGCTGGTTGATCCCAACGGTTACATGGCGCGTTATAGCGGTTACTATTACTACTATGATCGACGCTATAACGAATACTTTGACGAAGAAGGGGATGCCCCCGAACGTCGCCGGTTGCTCAAACGCCGGGATAGCGCCGCTAAAGTTCAACCCGGCGCTGAAAGTTAGACGGCAACCCGACACATCACACAACCATCGCTATGTCTATGATCATTCCATTTCAGCGGCGTTATTCACGCAGTTGGCGACCCGCCATTCTGTTGGTCGTAATCGTTAGCCTTCTGGTGGCCTGCCGACCAGCCAAGACCCCCAAAACGCAGACCCCGGCCGCTACGCAGTCGCCCGGTCAGGTGACGCGCCTGCCGGCGGCGTTGACTCCCACAGAGTCCGGCTCAAGCCCAACCACGCCGTTGCCGTCTCCAACGCGCTTGCTGCCTATTACGCCAACTCAGGTCCCGACCGGCGCCGCCCCCTCTCCGGCGGACAGTGCGGCCTGCACCGCTTTGGGGACAACCTGGACGGGGGGACAGGCCAGTCTGCGCCTGGATGGTGAGACCTATGATGTCAGCGGGTGTGAACGTCCCGCGCGGCCGACAGAGTTTGAGATTGTTGAACCGGCGCAACGCGACCCAGCTCGCTGGGAGACGGCGCGTTGCAATGACGGCTCACCTTTTTCTATGGCTGTGGCTCTCTCGCCGGATAAGCAAAATCAAGAATGGGTCATCTATTTGGAGGGTGGCGGCTTCTGTGATGATGCCAGCGCAAGTTGCCGGGAACGGCCCGGGCCGTTGACCAGAGCGCCCAATGCGCGTGATGGGGTCTTGGTGGCGGTGAACCAAAGCGGCATCTTCAACCGCGATGCCACGCTGAATCCGACTTTCCACGCGGCTAACTATGTTTTCGCGCGTTACTGTTCCAGCGATTTATGGAGCGGCGTTTCGGCCGAACCCCGTCCCACCGATGCCAGCCCAACCGGCTGGTATTTCTCCGGTCGCCTCAATGTCCAGGCCATGCTTGACATCCTCCAACAACGCTATGGACTGGATGATAACAACCTGCAGACGCGAGTCCTGTTTGCCGGCTCATCGGCCGGCGGCGTGGGGATGCAGGGCAATGCGGATCTCATGGTCAACGCCCTGCCCCAGACCACGCAAGCCGGCCGGCTACGCCTGCTGAACGATGCCGGGTTTATCCCCGACCTGGCCAACACTGAGTTTGCCGTCAGTTCCACCGGCTTTTCCCTGCCGGCGGTGCTCACCGAGGCTTATGATTTTTGGGGGTCGGCGCTGCCCCCCCTGTGTGAACAGGCCCAGCGCAACCGACAACAACCGCCCGGCCGCTGTTTCGTCGGGTCGGTGGCCTACCCCTACATCGTGGCTCCGCCGCCGGGCGGTCTGGGAGTGCGAATGCTGGTGCAGATTTCGCTGGCGGATGCCTATTTTCTGGATCTGAATAGCATTGACAGCGCCAACAACGCCGTGGTGAACCGCTGGCGGGACCAAATTCGCCAATCGATTGATTCTATCAGCGACGTTTTCGCTTCTAGACGCATCTATCACACGCTCTTAACAGAAGAGTCGCGCTGGGATTATCCGGCGGAGAGCAACGGGGCAACTTTCCGTGAGGTGTTGGACGAATTCTGGCGCAGTGGGCCGGGCGGCTAACCCATGCGGCATTCGACCTTGCAGATTCAACGGCCTTTCGGCCGAATCGCCCTCCGCAGCCTGATCATTATCTTCACGCTGCTTCTTCTATTGGAACTCCTGGCGCGCCTGCCCTTCGCCCAGGCCTACTTACCCATCCCCAGCGTCGGCAGCGCCCATCGCTACCTGGATTGGAAAATCACCCTCATGGAACGTTTTCTCCAGACACATGGCGCCGTTGATTGCATCTTCTTGGGCAACTCCACCACCCATCGCGGCATTGATCCTGACCTCATCGGCCAGGTCTACGCCCAAACCACCGGCGAAACCATTGACTGCTTCAACTTCGGACTAGGCGGACTGACAACCCATATCGCAGCCCAACTCGCCCCGGTTATCATTGCTGAATACAAACCTCATTGGCTAATCTACGGCACCAATGTGCGCGACACCGTGGATCGCGAAGCCGAGCGGGTATCCTCGCTGATAGAAAATACCTGGTATGAATACCACACCGGCCATTGGTCTCTCAAAGGCTGGTTGATTGACCATTCCCAGGCCTTCCGCTACTGGCTCTATACCAGCAACTGGCTTTTCCCCGGGCCCATGAGCCCGGCCTGGAAACAGGCTTTTATTGAAGACCCCATCACAGACTATGGTTACGCTCCCGTTGCAGAAGTCGGCAGCACGGAGCCGGACCCCGCCTTTGCCGATCTCTTCGCCAATTACGCGGTGCCTGATTCCTGGCTGGAATCTCTACACGAGTTGGCGCAGGTGCAGGCGCTCGGTGTGCAACTGGCCCTCGTCGAGGTTCCTGTCTCAGATGGAACCCTGGCTTACTTCAGCGACCCAACCCGCGAATACCAGGTATACCTGGATGCCGTCACCCAATTTAGCCGGCAGAACGACCTTCTCTTCATCCCCGCCCAACAACGCAACCTGATTCCTGCCGACGGCTGGCAAGACGCCGGTCACATGAACCAGATCGGCGCGCGCGCCTTCAGTCAATGGCTCGGCCAGCAACTAGCCCAAGCTGTGCAAGATGGGCGACTGTCGGCGTTCTCCAGGTAAGCTCAACATGCCGATCACCTCGTTAACCTTTCTCGGCTTTGTGGCGGCAGTCCTGGTCGTCTATTACCTGCTCCCCCCTCACCGGCAAAATTGGTGGCTGCTCCTCGTCTCCTATGGGTTCTACGTCACCTGGAGCCGGCAACTCGCCGTCGTCTTGCTGGTGGCCACGCTGTTTAATTTCTGGCTTGGCCGTCGGCTGGCGCAAGCCGCCGCTAACCGCCGCGCCGTTTGGCTCTGGACAGGCATCCTGGTTAACCTGCTCACGCTCCTGGGGTTCAAATACGCCAATTTCTATGTGCCGGCGCTGCTGACATGGTTGGCGCGCTGGGGCGTCCACACCCAGGCGGGGGGCCTCAACTGGCTGATCCCGCTGGGGATTTCTTATTTCACCCTGCAAGTCATCGGCTATCTGCTCGACATTGCCAAAGGACGCACACAGCCGGCGGGGTCGCTCAGAGATTTTGCTCTCTACCTGGCTTATTTCCCCAAGCTGGTGGCAGGCCCGATTGAACATTGGCGCAACATGGGGCCGAAGCTGGCGCAGCCGCGCGTGGTCACGAATGAAACCCTGCGTCAAGCCTTCACGCTGATCATCCTGGGATTGGTGCGCAAGCTGGTGATCGCCGATACGCTGGCGCAGGTTGTTCCCCCCACTTTGCTGACCAATCCCACCGATTTCCGGGTATTGCACCTCTGGCTGTGGGGGATTGCCCTTGTCTTCCAGGTTTACAATGATTTTGCCGGTTACACCAACATTGTGCGCGGCGTCAGTTTGCTCTTCGGCATTTCGCTAACCGAGAATTTCCAGCAGCCTATGTTCGCCCGCAACTTTGTGGAGCTATGGAACCGCTGGCACATCAGCCTTTCCCACTGGTTGCGCGATTACGTTTACTTCCCACTCAGCCGCAGCCTAATCAAGCGCTTCCCTAGCCGCCGTCACCCGGCGAACGTGGTGTTGCCGCCGCTGCTGACGATGATCGCCAGCGGCCTATGGCATGGGGTGAGTTGGAATCTGTTGCTTTGGGGCGGGCTGCAAGGCGTCGCGCAGATTGTCGAGAACTTGCCGTCGCTGTGGTATCCCGTAACGCCGCCGCAGAAATGGCCGCGCTGGCGACAGTGGGCCGGTTCCCTGCGCGTGATGGCGCTGTTTTTGCTGATTGGTATCCCGTTCGTCGCTCCCTTGCCCGCCACGCTGAGCTTCTGGCGGGGCATGCTAGCCTGGCGACATCCCGGTTTTTCATGGAATTGGGCGATGATGGCGGCTAATTTGTCGCTTTTCTTTGTGCTATCTTTGGGTATTGACTACGCGCAACTGCGGCATCCGCAGACACAGGGCTTCCGACACCTCGCGCCACGCGCCCAAACGGCTCTGTTGACGGCGGCGCTACTGCTAATCATGGTGGCCGCGTTCGCCAATACGTTGAGTCCGTTTGTTTATCAAGGCTTTTAATTCCCCAGGAGAAAGATGGATGAATCCTGACGCGCTGAAACAGGCTTTGCGAACCTATATTTGCACGGAATTGCTTAACAACCCCAAGCTACAGTTAGGCGATGATGTGCGCCTGGTGGCCGACGGCTATTTAGATTCTTTTGCCCTCACGCAGATCAGTAATTTTGTGGAACAGCAGTATCAAATCGTGGTGGACATGGCGGAGCTGGCGGATCTGGCGGATAATGGCCGGGATACGCTGGCGGAGATCGTGGGGCTGGTGTTGGCGAAGGCGGGCCGCGCTTGAGAACGACCGGCCATACGGCCGGTCGGATACGGCGGACGACTCGGATTGAAAGATTTCAGTTGGACGCACAACGAGCAAGGAAAAAATGCTGAGAAAAGAAGATTATCCCCCTTTTCCAGAGGGCGTGTTGTGGTTAGATTATCAGAATCTGGTGCAACCGCTGGTTGAGCAGGCAGAACAGACACCGGAGCGGGTGTGTCTGGTGGTGTTGAACGATCGGCAGGAATGGGAAGAGATTCGGTGCGCGGAGTTGCACGCCGGCGCGTTGGCGTTTGCCACGCAACTACGCCAGGCCGGGGTCGCCCCGAACGAGCTGGTTTTGTTGGTGTTGAACCATTCGCGCGCGCTGTTTGAGGCGTTTTTGGGGGCGTTGTATGCGCAGGCGATCCCGTCTGTATACCCTTATTTGACACCGAAAATGGACCTGCGAGAGGCGGCGCAAGATATTGAGGAGTTGTTGGATTCGGCCGAAATTTCCACCCTCCTCACCAGCCACGCCGTCCAACCCTTCCTCGCCCGCCCAGGCCGTCGCGTCCTCGCCGTAGACGAACACGCCCCCGCCCGCCTGCCCGCCGATGTCGAACCCCTGGCCGTGGATTGGCGCGCCATCTCCCCGGAGCAAGTGGCCTTTGTCCAATTTAGCAGCGGCACCACCGGTCACAAAAAAGGCGTCGCCATCACCCACCGCCAAATCATCCTGGAGATGAACTCTTTGAGTTTCGGTCATCAGAGCACACCGGCTCGCACCGATGTGTTCGTCTCCTGGCTGCCTATGCACCACGACATGGGGCTGATTGGCAACTTCTTACACCCGGTAGCCAGCGGGCTCACCGCCGTCATCATGTCCCCTTTCCAATGGCTGCGCCAACCCAAATTGCTTTACCAGGCCATGCACCATTATCACGGCACGCTGTGTTACATGCCCAATTTCGCCTTCAATTACAGCGTTCAGGGCGTGCGCGCCGCCGATCTGGCAGGACTGAACCTCCATTCGATGCGCCGGTTGATGAATGGGGCCGAGCCGGTGCGTTACGACAGCATCCGTCTCTTTGTGGAAAAATTCGGCCCTTACGGCCTCACCGCCGACAAGATCAAACCCTCCTACGGCATGGCGGAAAACGTTTTGGGCATCGCCTCCGCCCCCGTCGGCGAGATGTACTATGTCGAATGGATTGACCGCCGCCGGTTTCAGCAAGAAAACCTGGCCGTCTTGACGTCGCCCGAAGCCGAAGGGGCGATGCCGCAGGTCAGCTCAGGCAAAGCGCTGTGGGGAACAGAAGTCAAAATTACCGACGATGCCTACACCACCCTGCCCGACCGGCAGGTGGGCAATATCTTGCTGCGGAGCCCCTATCTCTTCAACGGTTATTATCATCGGCCGGAATTATCGGCCGATCTCTTCATTGACGGCTGGTTCGTCACCGGCGATCTAGGCTATATGTTCGACGGGCATATCTTCGTCACCGGCCGCAAGAAGGACTTGATCATCGTCGGCGGCAAAAACATTCATCCGCCCGACCTGGAAGAGATCGCCCAAACTGTGCCGGGCGTTTATCCGGGGCGCGTGGTCGTTTTCGGCGTGGAAAACACAAAGGTCGGTTCGGAAGAGGTGGTGCTGGTGGCCGAACTGCTGCCGGGCGTTTCGGCCGAACAGGAAAGCCAGATCATGCACGAGATCCGTCACCGCATTGTCCAGCATAGCGAGGTCGCTCTGAAAGATGTGCGTCTGGTGCGAGAGCGTTGGGTGATCAAGACTTCCAGCGGCAAAACGGCGCGGACAGCCAATCGAGAACAATATTTGGCACAATTCGGCCGATAAAAATCATGGACATCTACTTCACCACAGTCGTCCGCGCCGCGCCGGTTGAACGCGGCGGCGAACTCGTCCACCTGGATTGGGATACCCAAACCGTGCGCCAGGCCGTTCCCATCTACCCAACCAACCCCACCGTCCTTGACCCCAACCCGCGCGGCAACACCCGCGGCGGGCGAGGCATCGCCCTGTTTGACCAGACGGTGATGGCCGCCTCCTACCACACCCTCAAATGCTTCGACCGTACCTTACACTTCCAGCGCGACCTCACCCACGGCCTCATGGCCGGCCTGCACGAGATCAGTCTCGCCGACGCCGGGCGTAGTGTGTGGGTCGCCGCCACCTCCATTGACGCCGCTCTCCAATACGATGTGACCGGCGGCCAACTACTCCGCAGTTATTGGCCGCGCGAGATGCCGGCTTTTCAAGAACTCCTCAACCTGCAACCCTTAACCATCAACAAGCAGGCTGACAACCGCGACCAATTTATCAACCACCTCGACGTATTCGCCGACTCCAGCCACCTCCATCTCAACGCCGTCGTCGCCTGGCAAGGCGAAGAGTACGCCCTCTTTTCCAGCCACGGCGCCCTGGTCAACCTCACCACCGGTCGGGTCGTTGTGCAAGATGACGCCTTCAAACGCGGTCACAACATCGTCTTCATAGATAACGACCATGTCTTAATCAACGGAACTTACCAACACACCCTGCGCCTCTACAACCCCCAAACCGGCCGGCTGCAACGCGCCATCAACCTGTTAGACTACCCGTGGGTTGCGCGCCTGGTGCGCCGGCAAGAATGGCTCTATGCTCTGCGCTTGCGCCTCTACCGCCTGAAACTGCGTATCAAGCCCAACCGGCCGGTCTTCGTGCGTGGGCTCGATGTGGCGGGCGATCTCGCCTTCGTCGGCATCTCCCCCGCCTCCATCCTCTGCCTCAACTGGCGTACCGGCGACTGGGTGGGCGCTTTCAACTACGCACGCGATGTGCGCGTGTGCATCCACGGCCTCAAGGTGGCGCCTCCCGGTTGGTAAACCGCCTGCCATGTCTGAAGCGACTGAAACACCCATCGCCGAGGCCCCCAAAAGCTTGAAACGCAAAGCGGCCAAAGGCGTCACCTGGTCTGCCGTTGAGCAATGGGGGCGCCAGGGCGTCAACTTTGTCGTCATCCTCATTCTATCCCGCCTGCTTGACCCCAAGGCGTTCGGCTTCCTGGCCGCCGGCCTGGCTTATACCGCCTTCGCCGAGATTTTTGTCGAGCAAGGCTTTGCCCACGCCATCATTCAGCGCGCCGACCTGGAGCCGGGCCACAAAAACGCCGCCTTCTGGGGCAACCTGGCTATCGGCATCTTGATCACCATATTGGGCATCCTGGGCGCGCCGTGGATCGCCGGCTTCTTCCGAGTCGCCGAATTAACGCCGGTGATGCGCTGGTTGTCCCTATTCTTCCTTCTACACGCCCTAAGCGAGACCCAACAAGCGCTATTGCAGCGGCAGTTAGCCTTTCGCAGCCTGAGCATTCGCACCCTGATTGCGACGCTGGCGGGCGGCATCGTCGGCATTAGTCTGGCCGTACTGGGCTATGGCGTGTGGAGCCTGGTAGCCCTGACGCTGGTGGAAAAGAGCGTTAATGTTCTGTTGCTCTGGTTCGCCAGCGATTGGCGGCCGGGGTTGCAGATGTCCTGGCGGCATTACCGGGAGTTGTTCGCGTTCGGCATCAACATCATGCTGGCCAGCTTTCTGGGATATATCAACCGACGCTCCGACAATCTGGTCGTCGCCCGTTTCCTGGGCCCCATTGCCCTGGGCTATTACACCCTGGCCTATCAATTCCTGCCGGTGGCGCTGCAACTGCTGGCCGGGATTACCAGCGTGGTGGCCTACCCCGTCTTGTCGCGTTTACAGGGCGACATGGAACGGATGCGGCGCGTGTATTACCAGGCAACCCAGTTAACCGGTTTTGTGGCCTTTCCTATCTTTATCGGCATGTCGCTGGTGGCGCGGGAGATCATCCTCAGCTTCAACGGGGCCAAATGGTTGCCCAGCGTGCCGGTGCTACAAGTCCTGTCGTTGTCAGGCATTCTGCTATCTCTGCATCTTTTTAACGGCACCGTCTTAAAGGCCGGCGGCAGACCGCAATGGGCCTTGTGGATCGCCATCATGAATGCAGTCAGCAACCTGACCGGCTTTTTGATCGCGGTGCGCTGGGGCATCGTGGCGGTGGCGGCCGCCTATGTGATTCGCGGCTATGTGTTAGCCCCGGTCACCTACCTGGCGGTGCACCGGCTCATCCAGCTTGACTTCAGGCTATATTTCAGACAACTCCGGGGCACGCTAATCGGCACGCTGCTCATGACGGCCATGGTGCTGGCTTTGCGCCTGTTTTTACAGGCGCACTTGCCGGTTCAGGTGGCGTTGGGGTTGTATATTCTGGCGGGCGGCGCGACCTATTTGTTGGCGCTGCGCCTTTTGGAGCCGGCGCTGGTGCGTGAGTTTGTGCATTACGTTCAGATGGCGTTGCCTGAACGCCGCAAGCAGGCCGGCACATGACCACCGAAGCGGAGGCTCTGAGCCGACCGCCGATTTTTCTGATCGGCGCGCCGCGTTCCGGCACGACGTTGCTGCGCTTGATGCTGGATTCGCACCCCAACATCAGCGCCGGGCCGGAGACGAATTTTCTGACCTACTTCGAACCGATTGTGGGGGAGCATTGGCCCCGCCTTCAGCTCTATGGGCTGAGTCAGACGGATTGGTATGCGCGCATCGGGGGGTTTTTCGATGCATTTCAGATGGAGTATGCGCAGCGGCGCGGCAAGCGCCGCTGGGCGGAGAAAACGCCGGCCTATACCTTGCATCTGGAGTTCATTAATGCGCTCTTTCCCGACAGCCAGATGATCCATATTATTCGGGATGGGCGGGATGTGGTGAATTCTCACTTGAATCGGTGGGGTTATCGGCGGGCGTGGCGGAGTGTGCGCAAATGGCCGGAGTATGTGGCGCTGGGGCGGGAATTCGGCCGAAAATACCCCACCCGCTACCACGAACTCCGCTACGAAGCGTTGATTGACCAGCCCGAATTAACCATCCGCCCCATCTTAACCTTTCTCCAAGAACCCTGGGACGACGCCGTCCTCAACTTCCCCGGCCAACCGCACGATAAGCAAGCGCGCTACGACCAATTCACCCAATCCCAACGCGCCAAAGGCGGCGAAACCGATCTCATCTACCGCTCGCGCAGCGGCAGTTGGCGGCGCGAATTGCCCTTAAGCCTGCGTCTGGCTTGCCGCCTGCGCCAAGCGACGCTCTTGCGCGAGCTAGGTTACGCGGTCTGAGCATGGTTAGACAAGAAGACGCCCCTCCCACCTGGCGCGAGCTAGGGCGCTGGCTGCGACAAACCGTCGTCGCCGACCGCCGTTTATACATCCCGAAAGCAGCCCCGTTCTCGCTGCGGCGCGTGGCCGGCTGTGTGTGGCCCAATCTCCATCGGCCGATCTTCATCCTCGGCGCGCCCCGTTCCGGCACGACGTTTCTAGGCGCGTGCCTGGCCCAACTGCCGGAACTTTCCTATCATTTCGAGCCGGTTGCCACCAAAGCGGCGGCGCGTTATGTCTATAGCGGGGCCTGGCGCGCAGCTACAGCCCGCTTCTTCTACCGGCAGGTCTACGCCTGGCTGATGCGGCTACATGCCGACGGTCATTTGCGCTTTGCCGAAAAAACGCCCCAAAACTGTTTCGTCGCGCCCTTTTTAGCCGAGGCTTTCCCCGACGCCCAATTTATCCACATCCTGCGCGACGGGCGGGATGCGGCGCTCTCATACAGCAAACAGCCCTGGCTGAGCGCCGCCGCCAAAGATTCCGGCTTGCGCGAGCCGGGCGGCTACCTGTTCGGCCCGTATCCGCGCTTTTGGGTGGAAGCGGAACGCGAGGAAGAGTTTCGCCAAACGACAGACATCCAGCGCTGTATTTGGGCCTGGCGGCGGCATGTGGAGGCGGCGTTGGCCGGGACGCGATCGTTGCCGGCCGACCGGTATTGGGAATTGCGTTATGAAAGCCTAGCGCGGGAGCCGCAGCGTGGGGCGACCGATTTGCTGCGCTTCTTGGGCATCGCGGCCACGCCGGCGCACGCGCCGTTTGAGCAGGCGCTGGGGCGGGCGCGGACGGATATGATTGGGCAATGGCGGGAGGAATTATCGGCCGAACAACTCCGCCAAATCGCCCAAGAGGCGGGCCCGCTGCTGGCCCAACTTGGCTACACCGCCGACACAGACCGTTGAGCGCCGCAGGGTTGTAGTAGTATTGTTGGTCACTATGATTCAAACCCGTGTCTTCCTGGTTGGTTGCCCCCGCTCCGGCACAACTTATCTCCAGAGCTTACTGGCGGCGCATCCGGCTGTGACCTCCTTGCCGGAAACCCATTTCTTCCGCGCCGTCACCAATAACCGGCGCGCGCATCTGGGGCTGGCCTCCCCCAAAGGGCGGGAGCGTCACCGTTTGCGCCAACTACTCGCCACCCTTCAGCGTCCCGATCTCGCCCCGCTCATCCCCCGCTTCAGCCTTCGGCTCGGCGCCTACATCGGCGCCTTTCAAGCCATCCTGGACAAATTGGCCGAAGAGCAGGGCAATTCCATCTGGGTGGAAAAAACGCCCGACCATTTACACTACATCCGCCACATCGAACGCTATATCCCGGCCGTCAAGTTCGTCCATCTGACGCGGCAGGGAGAAGACACGGTGGCCTCGCTGTATGCTGTCGCCCGGCAACACCCGGAGCTATGGGGCGGCTCGGCCGTGGTAGATGTGGATTGGTGTATCGCGCGCTGGAACCACGATATACGCCTGACCGAGGCCTGCCTGGGGCGGTCCAATCACTATCTGGTGCAGTATGAGCAGCTCCAGGCGCAGACCCGAACCACGCTCCAGGCGTTGTGTGACTTTTTGGGCCTGACTTATGCGCCGGAGATGCAGGCCGGGCAAGCCAGCGCCGCCGAAGCCTTAATTCTGAGCCGCGAGCCGTGGAAAGCGCCGGTGAAGGAAGGGCCGGCGACGCGCGCGCCGCGCAAATTCGAGACGGTCTTCACGCCCGATGTGCAGGCCTATGTGCAAAGTCGGCTGGTCACGCCAATATGGAGCGCCCCGGCATGACCCCGCATATTTTGTTTGTCACCAATGCCCGGCCGTGGCCGCCTTTTGGCGGACAGTTCATCCGCACCTATAATTTGATTGAAAGCCTCAGCCGACATTTCGCCGTGGGGGTGGTGGCGCCATCGGTTTCGGCCGAATGTCCCCTCACCACGCAAACCCAGGCCTGGTTCGATCTGCCCGACCCCACCCGCATCAGCTTGCGCGAACTCCGGCAACCGCGCCCCGCCTGGGCCGCCTGCCTGGAAACGGCCCACCGCCAATGGCAACCCCAGGTCACCTGGTTCGATTTCGCCTATTGGGGCAGTTACGCCCGGCAGGCCCGCCGGCATGGAGCCAAACTCATCCTCGGCAGACACAACATCCAACCCGACATCACCCGGCAGCGCGTGCAGACTCAGACCGGCCTGCCGCGTTGGGCCGGTTGGGGGCGGTATTGGCTGGAGCGCGCGCATGAAAAGATCACCTATCCCCAATTCGACCGCCTGATCACGGTGACTGAAACCGATCAGGCTTACTATGCCCGCCGGCTAGGGGCCGAGCGCGTCCGGCTCATCCCCAATTACATCCATGAGGATTGGTACGCTGTCCAACCGCCGCCGCGACGCGAGCCGGCCACCCTGGCGCTGACGGCGAACTTCCACAGCTATCAAAACGCAGCCGGGGCGCGCTGGTTCCTGGAAAGCGTCTGGCCGCGCCTGCTAGCGATTGCGCCAGAGGCTCGCCTGGAGTTGGTAGGGGACGGCGGGGCGGAACTGCTGGCGCAAGCGGCTGTGACCGGCAACGTCCAGGCGGATGGGCCGGTTCTCTCCGTCGCCCCTTATTTGCGCCGGGCGACAGTTGCCGTCGTGCCCATCTTGCATGGCAGCGGGTCGCGCTTCAAGGTGTTGGAGGCGCTGGCTTGTGACACGCCGCTGGTGAGTACAACCTTGGGGGCGCAGGGGTTGATGGTGCGCGCCGGAGAGGAAGTGTGGCTGGCGGATGATTCGGCCGAATTTGCCGCCGCCATCGCCCGTCTCCTCCACGACCCCGCTTACCGTCAACGCCTGGCTGACAATGGTCGCCAACTGCTGCGCCGGGAATATGGCTTCGTCGTCAATACAGAACGGGCGCGCCGGGTGGTCGACGAATTGCTAAATGGCGACGCGGAATCGGCCGAATCCTTGCGCGCCGGGGAGAGTCTATGATTATCTTGTCTGTGAGTATGCCCAAATCAGGCAGCGCCTGGTATTTCAACTTGACCAACGATCTCCTGGTGGCTGTCGGCCAGGCCGATATTCGCGACTTACGCGAAAAATACCGTCTGGATTTCCTGGAAGGCCCGACCTGCCGACTGACCAATCTAAAACCCACCACACTGGCCCGCTTGCTGCGCCTCCACTTTCAGGGACACACCTTTGTGGTCAAAACGCACCGTCCGCTCGACCGCCGGGGGCGTTTCTTGCTGGCGACGGGAGTGGCGAAGGCCAGCTATATTTACCGCGACCCGCGTGATGTCTTGGTCTCAGCCCTGGATCACGGCCGCCGCTTGCGGGCCGAGGGGCAAATCCATTCCTTCGCCCGCTTGGTCACGTTTGAGGATGGGCTGACCTTTGTGGAAGATCATCTGGCGGTGGGGCAAAGTTGGATCGCGCAGCCGGGCGTCTTTGTCACCCGCTACGAAGACGTGCTCGCCGACACGCCGGCCGAACTGGGGCGTCTGGCGCATTATCTAGGCGTGGCGGCGGCCGAGCAGACGTTAGAGAGGATTGCGGCGGCGTATCGGCGGCCCGATGAGGACAGTATTTCGGCCGAAAAAGGCCAACTCCACTTCAACAAAGGCATCGCCGGCCGCTACCGGCAAGTTCTAACATCGGCCGAAATCGCCACTTGCAATCAGCGCTTCGCCGCCTATCTGCCCCGCCTGGGTTACCCGGCCTAGACCACCCCGGCCCGCCGGCCGCTATTGACTGCCCAAAGCGTACGCCTGGAAAACCAGCTCCTCCACACGCGGATAGGCCCAGGCAAAAAAGTCAATGGCAATATCACTCTTGGCCTCGTAGCTATCGCTGGGAATACCCGGGCACATTTGACGCGAGATATTCGTCGCGCGCACAGCCTGATCGAGCAAAGAGCGATACTCCCCATTCAGCCC
The DNA here is from genome assembly GCA_041918535.1 of Chloroflexota bacterium. Classification (GTDB taxonomy): domain Bacteria; phylum Chloroflexota; class Anaerolineae; order Promineifilales; family Promineifilaceae; genus DAOTXO01. The sequence continues at coordinate 13,692 of JAYRVN010000039.1, read as the reverse complement.
TTGCCAGAGTTCCGGCACATCCTCAAAAGCGGGCGCTTGTTGGGTCCAAAACATATACATGCCCATATACGCGCCGCAATCGCCCCGATTCTTCTCCCTTTCCTCTTGCAAGACCGGCACCCAATCATTTTGGAAACTGCGGAAAGAGTCGCGAACCAATTCCAGATTGCGCACCAGGCTCGACGCTTCGAAAGCCGTCACCGGCGTGGTGGCGAAACGCAACGCGCTACTCCCCGGAAGCGGAGCCGTCCCCGACCCGGTGCCCGGCGCTGGGACAACACCAATGTCCGCCAGACGGCTTTCCGCTTCAGCCCGTGTCGTCTCGTCTAACCCCTCCAAGGCCAACACTGTCTGTAACGTGGCGCGTGCATCGGTGTAACGCCCCAACTTCGCCTGCGCGTCCGCCTTCCACAGATACGCCATGTAGAAATCGGCTTGTAAGATCGTCACCTGGTCATAATCTGCCACAGCCTCATCGAAGCGCCCCTCGCTCTCATATAACTGCGCCCGCGCCAGCCGCGCCTCGATGGACGACGGCTCATTGTTAAGCGCCCGCCGCAAATCGTCATAAGCCAGATCGGTCAACCCCAAATTACGGTAGACCGCGGCTCGGCCCAGATACGCCTCGACAAGGTTGGCTTTGAGACTCAAAGCCGCATCATAATCATCCAGGGCCAGGTTCAACTCGCCCAAACTGAAATATATTTCCGCCCGCCGGCGCAGCCCCCAAACGTTATCCGGCTCGTCCACGAGCAGTTGATTGAGATCGGCCAGGGCCGCATCCGAATTCCCCAGATCGTCCTGTAGCTCGATGCGTTTTTCTCGCGCCTCGGTGCGTTGGGGCGCCAACTCCAAGACACGGTCATAATCCGCCAGAGCAGCGTTGAACTCTCCGGTGGCGCGGTAGTAATCGCCGCGCGCCTCAAAGGCCTCCATATACTCCGGGTTGAGCGTGATCGCCTGGCTATAATCGGCCAGGGCCTTCTCAAAGGGGCCAACAGCTTCATAACACAACCCCCGTTGATAAAACGCCGCCGGTAAGTCAGGCTGTAGGGTCACCGCCTGGTCGTAATCCGGCAAAGCCGCGGCGCAATCCCCGTTCACCATTTGGAGCAGGTTGCCCCGGTAGAAATAAGCCGGCGCAAAGGCGGGATCGGCCGAAATTGCCAGCGTATAGTTGCTCAGAGCGGCATCGGTGTTGTTCTTTTTCTCCTCAATGCGCCCCTGCAAATAAAACGCCTGGGGGCTATCCGGGTTCGCCGTGGAGAGCTTGTTGGCATAGAGCTGGGCCTGGTTGTCGTTGCCTAAATCGAGATAGAGCAAGGCCAGCCTGAAATTCGCCTCAACGTCATCCGGTTTCTGGCGCAGAAACGCGCGCAAATCAAGCACACCTTCTTCCGGCTGCCCCAGGCCGGCAAAGGCCGCGGCGCGCAAAGAATACGCCTCCAGAATAGGCGACGTCAGGTCAAGCACTTTGTCGAAATCCACGCGCGCGGCGCCGTAGTTCTTTTGGGCCAGATAAGCTCGCCCGCGCTCCAGGTAGAGTTGCGGCAGATCAAGCTTCATATCGAGCGCGGCGGTATAGGTCGTGATGGCTTCTTCCCACTGTTGGCGGCTATACAGGATCATGCCTTTTTGCCAATAAGCTTCGCCAAAGTCGGGGTTGGCAGCGATGGCTTGCTCCAGACTGGCCAAAGCGGCGTCCAAATCTCCCTGATGCCTGAGGATGAGGGCTTCCTGGTAATAGGGCCGCGCATCGTCAGGGGCCAACTCTTTGACGCGCGCGTAGTCAGCCTGGGCCGGCTCCATCTCCCCCTGGACTTGATAGGCCAGACCGCGCTCCAGGTAAGCCTCGGCATAATTGTCGTCGAGGGTGATGGCCTGACTATAATCAGCCACTGCCTGCGCAAAATCCCCCAACTGGTAATGAGTCTGACCGCGATAGTAGTAGGCCGGCGCGTAATCGGGTTGCAGCGCCATGGCGCTATCAAATTCCGCGATCGCCTGGTCGTACAGATCGGCGTCTAATAGCTGTAACCCCTGTTGCATTGCCTTCTCTACCACGGCGGCCGTATCCGGGGCAACCGTGGGGGTGAGCAAGGTGACCGTCGGGGCCGCTTTCTTACCGCAGCCGATTAGCGCGGCCGCAAAGGCGCCGATGAACAGCGCGATGGGCAAGAGACGATGCAAGCGCCGGAAGGCTATAACCGGAAAGACGGCGATCACAGCCGGGCGCGTTCTGATGGATGAAGGTGGCATGATAAACCCCTGGTATGGATGTGTCCGCAGTTCGACCCGAATGCCGCAGGCCAGAACAATGGTTTCACAAAGTTTTTAAGTCCGGCGTCCCCAAAGAGTCGGGGTGGCCGCGAACAAGTTTAATCCTTGTTGGCCGGGACAACGCCCCGGAAATTCACTATCTCCGGTCGGCGACACGCCCGGTTGTCGGAGCCTGGGTGAGAGTGCGCGTTTGATTATTGGCGGCCACGCGGTCGCGGCATCGGCTCCAACAGCTTATTGTACACAATTCAGGCGTTTTTCAAATGCGCGGCGCGCCGGCTGGGGGCTCTTTCTTAGCATCCAGGTTGTGGTCGGTCTCTGACCACAGCGCCGCGCACACCAACAACGCCGGGACAGTCCGATTAGGCGGCAAACTGCCCCCAAAGGCCGTAGCCCTGGCGGCGGCGCTCTTCGCGGCGCCGGTGTTGGGTATGGATTTCGGCCACGTGGGTGATTTTTTCGGCGATGGCGGCTTCCAGCCAGCGCCGACCATTTTCGGCCGATCCCACACTTCCCATGCCATACGCGCCCGTCCGGGTATCGTCATCCCACGGCGGATTAGCGATCAGCGCCCCTCCCTCGATCCAATCCATATAATAGTTGGGCGTCGCCACAAAGTCCAGCTCATCCACCACCCGTTCCATGTGGGTCAGGTCGGGTCGCAGGTGCAGGATCATAGACGTTTCCAACTCGCCGGCGTGGCCCATGCCGCCGCGCCCGGAATGACGCCATTGCTGCACTACCGGGGCGGCGATGTCGCCGGCGGTGTGGAGCCAGGCGGTGGCGCAAAAGATGCGACGATGGCGCTCGCCGGCATATTTGACTACATTCACCAGAAACGAGCAGTTGCCGCCGTGCCCGCTCAGCAGATAAAAACGGTCAAAGCCACGCGCAACCAACCCGTCAATAAGACTCAGCCAGAAATCTTCAAAGGCTCGCCCCCCGGCGTTCAGCGTGCCGGCGAAAGAAGCGCGGTGTGTGCTGACGCCATAGGGGAAGGCGGGCAAGCAGACAGCCTGGTCGGGGATGGCGGCGGCGGTTCCTCGGCCGATGGCCTCAATGATGAGGGTGTCGGTGCTGAGGGGAAGGTGGCAGCCGTGTTGTTCGGTGTGGCCGATGGGGAGGATCACCACGCGGCCACGGTCGGCATCGGGGGGAAGAAATTCGGCCGAATCCGTCGAGGCATGGGGCAAAACCAACCGCGCCGCTCCCAGGCCCAGATCAATCCCCGGCGGCGTCAGCGCATACACCCGACTAAAGCCGTCATCGCGCAGACTATCCAACAAATTCGCCAACAGTTGGCCCAAGAGCGGTTCCGGCGCAGCCAGGCCGCTGCCGCGCCAACCGAACGGGATAGGCGGCAACCATCCAATCCGCTCCGGGTCGCCAAGCGCCGCCGCCAGACGGCTCCGGTCGTAACCCACGCCAAGAGGGATAATCAGCGGCATGCAGCGCGGCAAGGCGGCCACTTCAGGCCAGGTCAATGTATCATAAGCCAAAAATTCTGTCATGCAGACTCCAATCTCATCAAAACACGCCGGATGACCGGCGCAGGGATCAGGGGAAAAGCGACAAGGCGTTATCCGGCAGTTGCCGACCGGCAGCGCCCGCCCGCGCGACCCAACGCGCCCCGGTCAGGCCGTCGTATAGGCCCACTAACACCCGGGATACGCCAGCCGCCGGCAGCGCGCGTTGGTCAACCGCTACTTGCCCCGCCGGCCACAGTCCCAGCGGGTACGTTCGGCCGATCGGATGGCCGTCTACCTGGGCTATCAACGCGCCGTTGGCATCCAGCGCCTGGACAAAGGGGGTGAGACTGAGCGGCGGCGGGGTCGTCACCTGCCAGACCAGGGTGAGTTGCAGCTCGTCGTCATGGGGCTCAAGCTGAGCCTGCAGCAAGAAAAGGGTGGGCGGGGATTCGGCCGAATCCGCGAATTGCGCCGCCTGTCCCTGCCAATCCCCCAACACGCCCACCTGCCCCACCGGGCGCACGCGTCCGCCCTGCGCATAATCCACCACAAATATCTGCGTCGGCGCAGCCGCCAGTTCATCCCAGTCCGGCCCGTCGCCGATTAACCCCACGTAATAGGGCAGGTCAGGGAAAATATCGTCGTAGCGCGCCAGCAACGGCGTAGCCGATTTGTCCGTTTGCGCCGTCAGCAGTTGCGACGGCGCAATATAACCCGGCAAAAAGATCACCCCATCGTGCGCCAGGGCATAGGTAGGCGTACGCGCCGCCATCCAGGAGACCGCATTCAAAAAGAGCGCCCGTTGACCCTGCGCCTGCGCCGCCGTCGCCGCCGCCGTCATACCGTTCACCCCCTCGCCCAGGAGTTGGTGTTGCGTCATTTGGCTGTTCAAGTAATAATGGCTATGCGCAATAATCCCCAGCACGACCAACCCCACGCCAATCCGCGCCGCCCGGCCGCGCGCGGCGATGCGCCAGGCCGCCTCGGTCCACCCCCACGCCACCCCGACACTCCCCAGCATAAGCAAGCGGGGCGCGCTGAGGACATAGTTGAAATCGAGCCAGACAGTTGAAGGCAAGATAGCCAGGCCAAACCAAAGCCAGGCCAGCACAGTCGGCCGGAGCGCCGGGCCGGGGCGCGACCGCGCCCACAGCCAGAACGTCGCCGCCGCGGTGACGCCGCCCACCAGCCAGACGGCCAGCAGGTCGTTCAAGCCCTGCTGCTGCCAGCGGCCGGCCAGCCAGGCGGTGGGGTAGACCGCCCCTTGCCAGAAAAAGGAAAGGTTTTGGAAGAGGGTTTCGGCCGAATTCAAGCCCCCGCCGCTATAACCGGCCCTGGGGGCCAGCCACCATAGCCCTGCCGCCATCAAGCCCGGCGCGCACCAGAGCCACGCCCGCCGCCATCCCCCCCAGCCCGACTGCGCCAGAATCACCAACGCCGTCAGCGGCCCGGCCAGCAACCCGTTCTCGTGGGCAAAAGGAGCCAGACCGATGCACAGCCAGCCCAACACCGGCCAACCGCGCCAGGCAGCCGGCCGCTGCGCTTCCGTTGCGCAGACCGCCGCCCCTAAGATCAAGCCGGTGACCAGTGGGTGATACACGGCCCCGATCCAGGGCACAGCCTGGTAGCTGAACGGGAACAGGAGGAAAAGCGTCGTGGCTAACCAGCGGCGCGGCCAATTCACCGGCGCATCCGCCGCCCGCCATAGCGTATCCGCCAGTCGCCCCGTCAACAGTCCGGCCAGCCCGAATAAGAGCAGGTTAACCAGATGGTGCGGCCAGGCAACATGGGGGCCGGCCAGGGCTGAGGTCGCCCACCACAACGTCCCGCCCAACGGCCGATAGTACGGGAAGTTGCCGGACGAAGCCCAAATCTCGCCCAGCGTGTGTGACCATATATAAGGGAAGTGATCCAGATCATCGAAGAAGAAAGGCAGGCGCAGCGCGCGCCCGTAGCTCAAGCCCAATGTCCCTGCCGCCAAAGCCCACCACACCAGCCGGCCGCCGAGATTCGGCCGAAACAACGACATCCGGGACCAACGACGCGGCAACATAACCCTAATTCTAGCCATAAAACTGCCGGCGCGGTAAGCCGGTCGGAGAACTGATTCCCGCAGGCTCAGCCGGCCACGATAACGCGCTGCGTTAAATCGGGCTTTGGAGTATAATAGATGGTGTATCCGGCACATCGGACCTCTCTTCAAACGCCAACAGCCTGGGATGTGCCTCAGACCCCAAGCAAGGATAGACACCTATGCCAAAGAAAACCCACTATCTCAGAAATGGCCTTGTCGCTATAGTGGCGCTGCTGGTCATCATTCAACTCGTGCCCTATGGGCGGAGCCATGCCAATCCCCCCGTCGTGCAAGAACCCGCCTGGAACAGCCCCGACACCCGCGCTCTGGCCCAACGCGCTTGCTTCGATTGCCACAGCAACGAGACTGTCTGGCCCTGGTATGCCAACGTCGCCCCGATGTCCTGGCTAGTGCAGCATGATGTAGACGAGGGACGCTCTAAAATGAACTTCTCTGAGTGGGGCGTGGCGCGTTCGGCCGAATCGGCAGGAGAAGACGAACGTGAATCGGAAAACCCGACTGAAGAGATACCAGAGGTCGTGCGAGAAGGGGAAATGCCGCCGCTGCAATACCTGCTGATCCACACCAACGCCCATTTGAGCGATACGGAGAAGGACCAACTCATCAGCGGCCTTCAGACATCCCTGGCGCAACGCTAGGCGATCAGCGCCGGGCGCGGGTTGTTCAGGCCATTCCGCCTTAAAAGAGCATCTTCCCGCCCCCGATCACCAGCACCAGCGCCAACAAGCGCCGCAGCCAGGCCACATTCAGGCGGCGGCTGCCATATTCCGCGCCGATCCAACCGCCGACGGCCGCCACGACCAACCAGGCGATGAGGACCGGCGGCAAGGTCGCGCCGCCGGCGAGCAGCCCTAGCAACCCGGCCATGGAGTTGACCAGGACGAAAGCGGCCGATACCCCCAGCGTTTGGCGGGTATCGGCCCAGCCCGTCAGCAACAACAGCGGGCTCAGAAAGATTCCCCCGCCGACCCCCACCAACCCCGATAAGAGACCAATTCCCGCCCCGGCCAGCAAGGCTGCGGCCAGGGACAAGCGTCGTTGAGGCGGCAAGGGCGCGCCGCCGCCGGAACGCCACAACCGATAAGCCGCGTAGAGCAAGACCAGCCCGACCACCGGCCGGTAAAAGGTCGTCGGCAGGTGAAGCGCGCCGCCGACAAAAGCCAACGGGATCGAAGCCACCGCTAACGGCCAAAAGAGCGCCCCGCTAAAATGACCGGCGCGCGCAAACTTCCAGGTGGCGATCCCGGCCACCAGGATGTTCAACGTCAGGGCCGTCGGCCGCATAATCTCCGGACCGACGCCTACCAGGCTCATGACGGCCAGATACCCCGATCCTCCCCCGTGCCCTACGGAAGAATATAGCAAGGCTACCAGGAAAAACAATCCGCCTAAGAGCGCCTGTATCGCCGGTTCCATTCACTCTCCTCACGCCTTTGAGATACGCCCACGCGGGACGCCGTAATTATCCACAGATCAGGCGGAAGGGATAGGGATTCGGCCGAAAATGGCCTTAACTGGAGGCCCGGCAGATCATCATCGGCCGTTGGCTCTGACCTGCCGGGCCTGAGAAACGCGGCATGGGGGTACTTCTATCTATGCTATACCCTTTGTCGGCCATTTTGGGAAACATGTCTCCCAATTGCTGGTTCGCCGGCCATACCAGGATTCTCACGGCGCTGCATCAGGTTGCCAATTTGGAGATAGCTCGCGCCTTGTTGCCGTACTCGCAACAGCACCCCCTTACAGTGTACACAAATCCACCACAGGAGATGTGTACCATGTTCGGCAACAAGGCGGACAAACGCGATCGTTTACAACACATGACCCAAATCATCCAGGCTTCGGCCGGCATGACCCAGGCGGAGTTGGCGCGTCAGCTTCAGGTGACACGCGCCACGGTACATAAAGACCTGGTTGCCCTGGAAAACAGGGGCGTGTTATTGGCGGAAGAAGAAGATAGCGGTCAGTTGACCTTCTTCGGCTTCCGGCGTGGAAGCCGCCCAAACGGCAACAAGTGACGGCTGGATGTTGCCGTTTTTTGCCGTCAGATCGAGTACACTTGAGGCACGTTTAATCCGCGCCAGGTTAACGCTACACGGCAACCGGCGGTAAAAAGAGAGGGATCACCATGAGTCGAGGCTTATCTCGCGCCGAGCGCTTACGCGAAATGGAACGCTTATATGTCCAGCACGCCTTCACCGACATCGAAATGGGTGTACGCCTGGGAGTTGACCGCACCACCGTTTACAAGGATCGTATCCTGTTAGAGACGCGTGTGCCCCTCACGGAGATGGAACCGGGGCGCCATAAAATTGATCGCGCGCGCTATGTGTCGGAAATTCGCGTCAACCTGCAAGAGGCGCTGGCGATCTACCTGGCGACGCGCCGCGCCTCGCGTCAGACCCGCATCGCCCAGCCACATGTCGCCAGCGCCCTGGAGAAGATGGCCGCCGCCCTCAAACAGCCCATGACCGAACGCCTGGTGCGCGCCGCCGGGCGCATTCTGACGCAAACGGCCCAGCCTGAACGCGTCCGGGTGATCGAAGCGTTGGCGACCGGTTGGGTGGAACAGCGCAAAGTGCGCCTGACGCACCAGGGGTTACACGCCCGCCGTCCTATGACTTATACCGTCAGCCCCTATTTGATCGAGCCATCTCTGTGGAGCGACGGGGCCTACCTGATTGGTTATAGCGATGTTCACAACGGTCTGGCGACGTTTAAGGTGGAGCGCATTGAACACGCCACACTCACCGGAGAGGTCTTCAGCTTGCCGGAGGACTTCGACGAGGAGATGCTCTGGCAACAGGCGTGGGGTATCTGGTATGGCGAAGGGGAGTTGACAACAGTCCGGCTGCGTTTTCAAGGCAGCACGGCCACCCGCCGCTTGCAAGAGACGATCTGGCATCCCACGCAGAAGGTGGAAGCGCAGCCCAACGGCGACCTGATCTGGTCGGCGCAGGTGGCGGAACCGCAGGAGATGCTGCCCTGGATTCGGGGGTGGGGGGCTGATTGTGAGGTGTTGGGGCCGGTCGAATTGCGCAAGATTATTGAGGATACCGCGCTGAAACTAGCCGAGACTTACGCCGTTGCGCGTCAGACACGTATCACATATCAGTTACCATATGCCAAGAGCTTCCCTGACTCGGAAGATGTACATCTTCTGATTTATCACTTAATTGATGTCGGCCAAGTTGCACATGCGCTATGGTCGTATGTCTTACCGGACGGTTCGCGTCAACAGATTGCCGCTTGGCTTGGACTCGATCTACCTGAGGCCGGGCGTTTTGTGGCTTTCATGACCGCTCTACACGACTTGGGCAAAGCCAGCCCAGCTTATCAAAAAAAGTATGCCCAAGCACGGTTGCGCGAAGCCCTAACAGCAGCCGGCTTGGTTTTAGACCATCCATCTTTTACAGAACAAACACGTACCGCGCCGCATGGAACAATTACAACCTGGGCGTTGCCTCAGCTTCTAACGGATTACGGCCTGGTTGGGCCGCATTTCGCTCAATCACTTGCTACTGCCATCGGGGGACATCATGGGACATGGCCTGGTCTGGGAGCAACAGACGGCATTGATGACAGTGGTTTTCCTGAATGGGACGCTGTACGTAGGGACTTGTTCTGGGAACTTAACGCAGTTTTCCAACCCCCTGTCATTGCTGTGACGCCAACCATCGCCGCACATAATGGTTTCATCACCTTGTTGTCTGGGCTGGTCTCTGTCGCCGACTGGATCGGTTCCCGTGAGAGTCATTTCAACCTGACCAGTCACCCAATGGCTACAAGGCGCTATGCAACTCTAGCCGCCAAGAAAGCCCATGAGGCTCTCTCTGATCTCGGTTGGATTGGCTGGCAGCCAGACGGCGCTGTTCATTCATTTGCGACATTATTTGCCTATCGTAACATTACAGAACCGCGACTGATACAAGCTGAGGTAATCGCACTCGCGGCTGCCGCCAACACGCCAGCGTTGCTCATTATCGAAGCGCCAACCGGCATTGGCAAGACTGAAGCTGCACTAGCCATTGCAGATGGCTGGTTGCAGCATGACAACGGACGCGGTCTGTACATTGCCATGCCAACTCAGGCCACTAGCAATCAAATGTATGACCGTACGCTAGCTTTCCTGGCTCACCGTTACCCTGATCAATTGATTAATGTGCCCCTGGTGCATGGGCAAGCATACCTGGATGATCGCATGGAAGCGATTGAACTGGGCGCTATCGGCGAAGAACCAATTGCCCGGATCACGGCAATGCGTTGGTTCACTGAAAAAAGCAAGCGTTCGTTACTGGCTCCTTTTGGTGTGGGCACTGTCGATCAGGCGTTATTGAGTGTCGTGCAGACCAGGCATTTCTTCGTACGCCTATTTGGTCTCAGTCACAAGGTGGTCATCTTCGACGAAGTACACGCCTATGATACATTTATGTCAACCTTGTTCGAACGGCTGCTAGGTTGGCTGCGACAAATTGGCACATCCGTGATCATCCTTTCGGCGACACTGCCTTCTAATACGCGGCAGCGCCTGCTGGCTGCTTATATTGGGGATCGGACATCTTCAAGACTTGATCCGTTGGCTAATGATAGGTCTGTAGGATACCCGGCGGCTACGCTGGCGGCAACTGGTCAGGATGTCCAAGCGATCAAACTCACATCCCCGCCTGAGTATGACCTGGAGTTAGCTTGGCTGCTCGATCGATCTCCAGCCACAATTGCCGCTTACTTGCAACAACATTTACGTGAGGGCGGCTGCGCAGCTGTCATTTGCAACACGGTTGCCCGAGCGCAGGCCGTCTATCAAGCCATTAGAGATGCAGGGTCTCTGGGGGACGACGATCCATTGATCCTATTCCATGCCCGCTTTCCTCTGATTTGGCGTAGCAGTATCGAACAGACTGTACTCAATCGGTTTGGACATGATGGAATGCGGCCGCGCCGCGCAGTTGTTGTGGCTACGCAGGTGCTCGAGCAGAGTCTTGACCTTGACTTCGATGTGATGGTTAGCGATCTGGCACCGATAGACCTGTTACTCCAGCGTGCTGGCCGATTGCATCGGCATAGCAGGGGCGTGCGTGAACATCCGCGCACACTAGCCATAGCACCGTCGGAAATGACCGCTAATGGCCTACCGGCTTTCGGCTCAGATCGCTTTGTGTACGAACCTTATATCTTGCTAAAGACGATGCTCACCTTGCGCGATCGGCCGAAACTGCGCTTACCTATAGAGACTGTTGCGTTGATCGAGTCTGTTTATGGTTCGGAAACAGCGCCTGACGCCTCCCCATTTGCGCAACCATCGTTCGCCCATTATAGTCCTGAGCTTCAGGAGCTACTTCAAAACGCCTATCACAACCTGCGTCGGGCGCAGCATACTGCCCGGAGCAAAGCCCAACAACAACTTGTCTACACAGCAGATAGCAAGCGTCTTTTATCGCAGACAATGATCGAATTGGAGGAAGACAACCCCGATGTGCATATGACGCTGCGTGCGCTCACGCGGGATATTGATCCAGGCATCACACTCATCATATTCAACCAGGTAGATGGAGAGCTACACCCACTCGCTCAGCCTGAGGCGGTATGTGATCTGCAATCAAGGCCAGATCGTGGCCTCCTCAAAGCGCTGGCAGCTTCCCAGCTAACAGTGCAGAACTGGACGCTGGTTAGTCATTTCTTACAACAGCCTGTCCCGCTTGGTTGGCAGTATAGCGCACTGCTGCGACATATGCGCCCCTTGCCACTGCGCGACGGCGTATATAGCTTTGAAACCGATCGGCGTCAGGTAAGATTACGCCTGACACGCGAATTGGGACTTGAAATCATTATGGAGGATCTATGACCGAGGGTTACAGCTTCAACCTGCTAATGCAACCATGGCTCCCCTGCGTGCGCAAAGGTGAGCCGGAGTTACTGAGTATCCGCGCAGCCCTGGCTGAGGCACACCAACTTGATGCCGTTGCCGGCGCATCGCCGCTTGAGACGGCATCGTTGTATCGGCTGCTGCTGGCCATTCTGCATCGCGTTTTCGGGCCGGCTGATTCTGAAGTGTGGGCCAACCTCTGGCAAGCGCCATCCTTTGACATGGCGGCGCTGGATAGTTACTTATCACAATGGATCGATCATTTTGATCTGTTCAGCACTGTCTGTCCATTCTATCAACGCGACGAACAGCGTGTTGATTCCAAGTCAGTGATCAACATGCTGCTTGAGCGAGCCAGCGGCAACAACGCCACGCTCTTTGACCATAGTACGGAAGAGACTGGTGCAACGCTGACTCCCGCCGAGGCTGCACGCGCGCTTGTCACGATTCAGACATTCGGATTGGGGGGCGCTTGTCACCCTCAGAAAAAACTCACTTTTACAGATGCACCTGCGGCCAGTGCCATCCTGTTTCTCGTAGAAGGAAAGTCTCTGAAGGAAACATTGCTGCTTAACATGCCGGATTATAGCGCCTCCGACGAAGCGCCTTTACCGACGCAATGGTATGATGCGCCTGCCTGGGAGCTAGAAGACCCCCTTACACCTGAGCGTGACCAGCCGCATGGTTATCTTGACTTGCTAACGTGGCAGACACGCTCTATCCATCTGCATCCTGAGAGGAATGCCACCAACGAGATCATTGTGCGCATGGTCACAATGGCCCCAGGTCTACGTCTAGCTAGCACAGTGCGCGATCCGATGAAGCATCACTGGCCGCATCCCAAGCTAGGTTTGTTGCCGCTCAAGTTTGTTGAAGAACGCCTGCTTTGGCGCGACAGCACCTCCTTGCTTGGAATGCGAGCTGCCACCATTGACCAGCCCTTGCCGCCGGCAGCGCTACGCAGCTTGCGGCTACGTATCCAGGATGGCGCTTTGCCGACGAATCGTATCTATCGCGTGTCGGCGCTCGGCATGGCGCGGGACCAAGCCAAGGTGGATTTCTTTCGCACTGAGCGGTTGCCGCTGCCGCTTGCCTATCTTGAGACTGGCGAGATGGTCAACCAATTGAATAGCTTGTTGGAGCAAAGTGAAAAGGTCGCACGCGATGCTATCGGCGCGATGCGCACGATGGCGATGACGCTGCAACTGGCTGAATCCGATGGAGTACATTGGCCCCAACTGAATTCCAATCAGAAGGAGGGAATCAAAGCCTGGATTAAACATACTAACGCCGAACAGATCTACTGGACGACGCTGGATATACCTTTTCAACAACTCATTGTGACGCTGCCGAACAGCGTGGAAGAGGCCGGACGCGTCTGGCGTCAGACATTGCGCGAAGCTGCCGAGTCAGCTTTTGCGCACGCCGCCCGCTTTGTACCAGGGGATGCGCGGGGTTTCAAAGCCATAGTACGGGGTCGCGGGCTGCTACACTATTTGATCAGCCAGACTTTGCCGACCGAAGAAAAGGAGCTTGTGCCATGAGTGAGCAAAGAAATCAACATCCGTTCATCACACATCTAGAAAGTCTGCGAGACAATCGCGCCGCCCTAGCCGATCTGCGGCGCGCGCTCAGCAGCGAACTGGGCGCGGCTGCTGCAGCTTACCGCCATGTCGTTCGCGCCATTCCCGAAGCGGTACAACCCGGCACATGGGAATGGACCTGTTACACGCAGATCGCGGCGTTGTTTGCGCTGCACCCGGCTCTAACAGCGCGGGGTAATTTAGGCGACCATTTTGCCACCACGTTGAAGCCTAATGAAGAAGGCAATGAGGCCATCGAACGGCGTTTTACGAATCTGTTAATGGCACATCCGGATGATTTGGCGTTCCACCTGCGTCAGGCAATCAGCTTTCTGCGCGCCCATGATGTAGCGGTCAACTGGCAACAACTCTTGTGGGATATGCGGCGATGGGGCTATCCCG
>JAYRVN010000038.1:0-3387 GCA_041918535.1 Chloroflexota bacterium | reverse complement strand
TGCGCGCCAAAGAGATGCCGGAAATCGAAGTTATCGGCGTCGAAGTGCCTGATCCTTTCGGGCCTTACGGCGCGAAGGGCGTTGGTGAGATCGGCCTGGTGCCCACGGCCGCGGCCGTGGCGAATGCGTTGTGTCAGTTTGACGGCATCCGCCGTTACTCCCTGCCGTTGACCTTGCCGGAAAAGCCGCGCGGCGCAACCATTCCCGATACGGAGTAAAAACAAGGAGGATCGCTCATGCTCGACCATAGTCGCCTGCGCACAGGTTTTGACCTGGAAATCTTGCTCGGCGCGGATTATTTTCTAACGGTATTAGGCGGCGCGTATGACGCGGGGCAGATTCCGTCGGAAATCGTGACGGACGATGGCACAACCATCCCGGTTTTGCGCCCCACAGCCGTGCGTATTCTGCCGGACGGGGAATCGGCCGATATTGAAGTGACCGTACCCGTCATCCTGGTTGACCAGACCGACGTCATCCTGGGCATGGGCGTCACAGTGGCGGCCGATGGGATCACCCTGGATTACCGTTATCTGGATGACACGACCCGCGGCCTGATCGCCTTTTTCGGCTTGATCACCGGCCAGCCGGATTTGCTGGCGCAGGTAGAAGCCGACCTGGAGGAGAATCTGAACCAGGAGGTGCCGCTGGATTTGGTGTCGGGGGATGTGGCGGAGGTGCAGGTGAAAAAGGTTTCGGCCGAATCCGACTTCCAGGCCGCCTACGGACTCTACCTCAACCTCGACCTCAAAATAGCCCCCCAAAGCGGCCCGCCCGAAGCTGACTTCACGCCGCGCGGCAACCTGGACGCGGCCGTCTCCTTCCTGCCTGCCGAACTCGCTTTCGCCGTCGGTGTGGGGCTGCCCACTTTCCCCCGCCTGGCGAACGACCTTTGGCACGGCCTCGGCGAAGAGCAAGATGACGGCAGCCTGGATCACCCCGTCAAAGACGGCGATGACACCGTGGGCGTCTACAAATCAATCGCCATCACACCCGCCCTGGGCAGCCTGCGCATCACCGTCAAGTCGGAAATCTTCATTGACCTCTGGCCCGACGCCGAAGTGACCGCCGTTTTCACTTTTACCCCGCGCGTTAACGCCGGCGTCCTCAGAGTAGACCTGGAACTGGTCGAATTCGACGCCGACACCGGGCTGCTCGGCGATTTTCTCAGCTTCCTCATCGGCGGCGTGGTGGGCGCGATCATTGGCCTCTTCTTTGGCCCCGTTGGGCTGGTGATTGGCGCCAGCATCGGCGGCGTAGGCGGCATTGCCACGCTGGAGATCGGTGAAGCGGTCGCCGAAGGGGCCTTTAGCGACAAGGTGGAGGAACAGGCCGACGAGGCCGGAGTCGCATCTATGTTTTCCGCCTTCCCTGTGCGCAAGCGGCTGTTTTCCGACACACGCGATCCCTTCTTCACCCGCCATTATGAGGTCGTCAACCTCTTTGACGAGGCCAACGTGGACCTGCTAGGCATGAGCTTTGGCGGCAGCGCCGTCATGCAAGCGATCAACGAACCGGTAGACACCACTATTGTAGACAAAACGCGCGGCAACAGTCCGGCCGCCTGGAACGGTTTGGAGGCGCTAACCTACCGCCTGGATAGCCTGGGTGATGTGTCCATGCCTATCGCCGAAGTGTTGCGCCGCATCCCATTGCAGCAGTTGCAGCGCGTGCGCCTGCGCCCCATCCAGGTTCGCCGCCGGAAAACAATCGTGACCGACATTCAATTTGACAGCGGGGTGGATTTGCACGTAGCGGAGACGGTGGCGCTGCACGACAGGGGCGCGCTGGTGGTGCTGGGTTATCAACTCATCCACCCCCGTGACGCCAAGCCTTATTATCGCGCCTGGGCCGACCAACGCCTCGACAACAACTTCGAGTCACTGCCCGATTTCTAAATGCCGGGCCGAAATCTGTCATTTGAGCCGCCCCTCCTGCGAAGCGGTTGGAGCGCGCCGTGGCCGAAGACAGCCCGCCAGCACACAATCAGGCGGCCAAGCCACTGAGGAGAATTCGTCTATGCCCAATCACCCATTGGCGGGACAAATCGCCCCGCCCGACCTATTGACTCACATTCCCCGACTGGTGTCGGCTTACTACACCGAGCACCCGGACGCGGATGAACCCACCCAACGCGTGGCCTTCGGCACGTCCGGGCATCGGGGCACAGCCCTGCAAGCCGGCTTCAATGAAGACCATATCCTGGCGATCACCCAGGCGATTTGCGATTATCGGCAAGCGCAAGGCTATAGCGGCCCGCTTTTCCTGGGCATGGATACGCACGCTCTATCCGAACCGGCGCAAAACACGGCGCTCGAAGTGCTGGCCGCCAACGGGGTGGAAGTAATGGTCCAGGCTGAGTCAGGCTACACGCCTACCCCGGTCATCTCGCACGCCATCCTCGGCTACAATCGAGGTCGCACCACCGGTCTGGCTGACGGCGTGGTCATCACCCCTTCACACAATCCCCCCGACGACGGCGGCTTCAAATACAATCCTCCTTCCGGCGGCCCTGCCGACACGCAAACCACCCAAGCCATCGAGACTGGCGCCAACCGCTATCTGGCGAACGGCTTGCGCGGCGTCCGGCGTTGGTCGTTGGCGCGCGCCAGGCAAGCCCCGACCACCCACCTATACGACTACATCACGCCTTACGTGGCTGAACTGGGGCAGGTCATCCAAATGGAGGCCATCGCGCAAGCAGGGCTGAGCATCGGCGCAGACCCGATGGGCGGGGCGTCGGTGGCCTACTGGGCGCCGATTGCGGAGCGATATGGCCTGGAGATCGCGGTGGTCAATCCCTGGGTTGATCCAACCTTTCGCTTCATGACCCTGGATAGGGACGGCAAAATTCGCATGGATTGTTCATCGCCCTATGCCATGACGGGCTTGATCCGCTTGAAAGACCAATTTGACATCGCTTTCGGCAACGACCCGGATAGCGACCGGCATGGGATTGTGACGCCTAGCGGCGGCTTGATGAATCCGAACCATTACCTGGCGACGGCGATCTGGTATTTGTTTCAGAATCGGCCGAATTGGCCCCCCCACGCCGCCATCGGCAAAACCCTCGTCTCCAGTTCCATGCTTGACCGCGTTGCCGCCCACCTGGGCCGCCGCCTGGGGGAAACGCCCGTCGGCTTCAAGTGGTTCGTAGCCGGCTTGCTAGACGGTTCCTACGGCTTTGGCGGCGAAGAGAGCGCCGGAGCCTCCTTCTTGCGGCTGGACGGCACAGTCTGGACCACCGACAAGGACGGGATCATTCTCGATCTGTTGGCGGCGGAGATCACTGCCGTCACCGGGCGCGATCCGGCGGCGCATTACCGTGAACTGGAAGGGATGTTCGGCAGCCCACGCTACGAGCGCATAGACGCCCCGGCCACACCC
>JAYRVN010000037.1:0-3249 GCA_041918535.1 Chloroflexota bacterium | reverse complement strand
ACCGCCAGCGGGACGCTTTGCCCCGCCGCCTCCTCGGCTGCGTAAGCCGCCAGCGCCTCGCTCGTCGTGTGGGTGCGTTGCGCTTGCGTCGGATAAGGCTCCTCTCCGGCCGCGCGCCATTCTGCCAGCTTAGCCAGCCGTTGCTCTTCCAGATGATTGGGTTCCCAGGACATCAATCGCTCCAAAAACAAAAGCCCGTTGCGCCAACGGGCTTCCTAATCACTGCATGGTGGGGGAGATGCGTGTGGCGCGACGTTAATCTATTCGATTCTCGTCACCTTAAACTCGATCAAGCCGCCGGGCGCATTGGCTTTAACCACTGCGCCGGTCTTTGCCCCTATCAGCGCTCGGCCTAATGGGCTTTCATTGGAAATGCGTCCCTCCGCCGGATTGGCTTCCGCCGGACCGACCAGATGATAGCGCTCCTCCAGATCGAGGCCCACTTCTACCACGGTCACATAGGAACCAATGCGAACGGAGTCGCCAGGGCTTTTCTCGTCATTGATCAACTGGTAGTTGCGCAGAATAGTTTCCAACTCCATGATGCGGCCTTCCAAAAAGGAAAGCTCATTCCGGGCGGCTTCCAAATCGGCGTTGTCTACGAAATCATCATCTTGTCCGTCTTCGAGCGCCCGGTGCAGGCGTTCTGCCACTTCTTCACGGCGGGTGGTGCGTAGATGTTCCAGTTCTTCCGTTAAACGTTTCAGGCCATCTGGCGTCAGCAGATATGGCTTGTTCAAACTCATTGTTCGTTCCTCTAACATAAAAACCGCTGGCAAGAATAAACTGCCGGCGGTTAGGATATCGCACGCAAGATTATAGCAGACCTGTGCAGGTTGTAAAGTTTTCGGCCGATTGTCCCGACGCGCCTTAAGCCAGACTGAACCGAACAGACAGGCCGGCGAGCGCGTGTTATAATCGCCTGATTCTACGCGGTCGGCAGGTGAGATGAGCGCGCCGGTCGACCGCACCCAAGGTGGCGTTATGCGACGATGTCTCTGGCTGATATGGGTGTTAGGCGGGCTGTTGGCCTGTCGGCCGTCCCCGGCCTCAACGCTGGTGACGGCAGCGCCTTCACGCTTCCAATTGATGATTCCAGCCAACGACTTTGTGGTGGGGCGGCCTCGCGTGCCGCTGGTGGTGTTTGACGGCCCCGACCCGGCGCAAGGCGTGGTTGGTTTGCATGTGGCGCTGTTTGAGCCACTCGGCGACCACTCTACGCCGGTTTGGGAAGGGGATGCCGTCGAGTATCGTGATTTTGAAACGCCCTATTGGGTGTTCTATCCCGAGGCCGCTCAGGCGGGGGTGTGGGGCTTGCGCGTAGATATTCGGCTGGCGGATGGGTCACGCGATAGCCAACAGCGCAGCCTGGAACTCTTGGCGCAAGGGAGCGCGCCGGACGTAGGCAGCCGGCCTCCGGCGATCAGTCAGCCAACGTTAGCCACGCAGCCGGACATAAGCCGCTTGAGTTCGGCCGAAAATCCCGATCCCGCCCTCTACCAAATGACTATCGCCGAAGCCCTACGCTCCGGCCAGCCCAGTGTCATTACCTTTGCTACGCCCGCCTTCTGCCAGACCCAAATCTGCGCTCCCGTTGTGGATAGCGTTGAAACCGTCGCCCGACAATTTCAAGATCAGGCCAATTTCATCCATGTTGAAATCTACGCCGATTTTCAAGCCCTGACCATAGCTGAGGCTGTGCGCGCTTGGGGATTGAATAGCGAGCCGTGGACTTTTGTGTTGGATGCCGACGGAGTTGTGCAGGCGCGCCTGGCCGGCCCCCTCTCGCCGACGGAGTTGACGGCGCAGTTAGAGCAGGTGTTGACCGCCGTCGGGCCGTAGCCTCTGCGCCTTTTACGATACCGTAGGGGAGGTCAGGCCCATCATTATCGTCATTGTTTAGGGCCTGAATTGCCGGTCAATGAACCAGCTTGGTCGGAAACTAGTTGCCGGCACAGGGAAAATGCCGCAATCCGTGTGTCAGGCTTGCTTGTCTGACGCTTCAGAATATACTGGTCATGGATGTGGCGCGAAGCGGCGACTATCCCGTTGGGCATGACTTGAGGGCCAGGTTGTTGCTCGATAGGATAGCTGAGACAAATCATGAGGCTGTCGTCGCTTTTGACCAGATAATTTGAATAGAAGGAGTTCGACTAAATGACAAAGAAAAGCACCCAACCAACCCGAACAGCCCCCGCAACGGATAACCGGCTCACGCGGCTCCGTCGCTTCAACGCGATCATGGGATTTTTGCACCTTATCCAGGGTATTTTCATGATCGTGGTCAGCAATGACACGACCTATCCCATCTTCACCAATTACCTGAATTTCGATGTCGCAACCCGCTCTCTGAAACCGAACAGCCAACTCCTCTATGATCTGCCTTTTGGGCCGGCGGTGGCGGTTTTCCTGCTCATCTCGGCCGTGGCGCACTTCTATCTGGCTACGCTTGGCTACCAACGCTACGTACAGAACCTGAAGAAGGGTATGAATCCTATTCGCTTCTATGAGTATGCCTTGAGTTCCTCGTTAATGATTGTGCTCATTGGCATGTTATCGGGGCTTTGGGACCTGGGCGGCATCATTCTGATTTTTGGTCTCAACGCCATGATGAATCTATTCGGCATCATGATGGAGTTTCATAACCAGCGCACAGCCAAGACGGATTGGACGGCCTTTATCTATGGCAGTATCGCAGGGATCATTCCGTGGGTGGTGATTATGCTCTACTTCGTCGGCTCGGTTTCATCCGGTGAGGCCAAGCCGCCGGCATTTGTCTATGCCATCATTCCCACGCTGTTTGTTTTCTTCAACATTTTTGCCATCAACATGGTGTTGCAGTATAAGAAAATAGGCCCCTGGAAGGACTACCTTTTCGGGGAACGCGTTTACATTATATTGAGCTTGTCGGCGAAAACAGTCCTGGCGTGGCTGATATTTGCCGGCACATTAGCTCCCGTTTGAACACCCGACGCGCGCGTGCCGCGGGTCGCTGCGCGGCGCGCGCGACGGCTGACACGCACCATAGCGAGCTTGCATCACCGCATGGAATACAGCCCCCAAAACCGAAAATTGCCGGTTGACGCGGCGGCAATTCTGCATATACTTATAGGTTAGTTGCAAAATAGTTGCAACGTCTGTCTAGTTCATTTTATAGTCTATGTAGATAATCGGGGCTCGATCGGAAGAGCGGCCCTGCCGGCTAAAAAGCGGCCCGGCGGTTATTGCGGATAGGCTTTTAATTGAATT
>JAYRVN010000036.1:0-9030 GCA_041918535.1 Chloroflexota bacterium | reverse complement strand
TCCCCCACGACATGCCGCAACCGGAGTTGGAGGAATTGACCGCCGCAGCGGCGTAATCTTTTCCTCCCTGTGAACAAGGAGGCCGTCATGGCCGGCTATCGCAAGATTCTACTCCCTCTGGACGGTTCGCGGCTGGCTGAGCGGGCGCTGATCCCGGCGTTAACCCTGGCGCAGGCGTTACAGGCGCAGGTGGTGGTGCTGCGCGTCGTCCCCAGCCCGGAAATGTTGGTGAACGCCGAGATGTTGAACGCGGTACGTCAGACAGCCCAGGGCTATTTAGAGACGGTTTGCCAACAATACGACATACCGCCGGACGCGCTTCAGGTCTGGTTGCGGCAGGGTTCGCCGGCCCAAACCATCCTGCAAGTGGCGCAAGATGAAGCTGTTGATTTGATTGTGATGTCCAGTCATGGCCGCTCCGGGGTGGGGCGTTGGGTGTATGGCAGTGTGGCCGAGCAGGTGTTGCGCGGCGGGGTGTGTGATACGCTCATCATTCGGGCGCAGGCGGCGCTGCCGGAGTTGCGGGGCGGCAAGTTCTTGCTGACGCTAGATGGCTCCTCTTTGTCCGAGCAGGCACTGGAGCCGGCGGTGGCGCTGGCCGAAGCCTTATCGGCCGAATTATCCCTCCTGCGCGTTACATTCTCCATCTCCCATCTGGAACCTCAATTCTATCAGCGCATCTTTCACCACATTGAAATCGAAGAGCGTCGGCTAGGGCAGGAATATCTGAATCAAATCCGCGACCGTTATGCCGACCGCCCTGTCGCTCTTCGGGCTGAAGCCTTGATTGGCGATGCGGCTGCCGGCATCGTGGATTACGCCCGCGAACATGCGGTGGCCCTCATCATCCTCGCCAGCCACGGCCGTTCCGGGGTTCAACGCTGGTTGTATGGTAGCACGGCGGAAAAGGTCTTGCACACACTAGCCTGCGCCACGCTCGTCGTGCATGGGCGGGACGAGCGGTCATAAAGCGCTCACCCGCAACGCCTGATGTCCCGATGGTTTTGGCTGCATCAGCCTCCTCTTTTGCTCAGCGCCGCGCCCAAATGGTGGCGGAACAGATTGAACGACGGGGTATCCACGACCCGGCCGTGCTGGCGGCCATGCGCCAAGTACCGCGCGAATGTTTTGTTTCGGCCGAATATCGTGAATTCGCCTACGACGACACCCCGCTCCCCATTCCCGCGCGCCAGACCATCTCACAACCCTTTGTGGTCGCCCTGATGATCGACGCCCTGTTACTCCAACCGACCGATCACGTCTTGGAAGTAGGCGCCGGCTCCGGCTATGCCGCCGCCGTCATGAGCCGAATCGCCGCTACTGTTGTCACCGTCGAACGCCATGCCGTGTTGGTCGAGGCGGCTCGCCATCGCCTGGCGGCTTTGGGCTATCACAACGTTACCGTCTGCCTGGGAGATGGCACGCGCGGCGTCCCTGATTATGCGCCCTATCAGGCCATTGTGGTGGCGGCCGGCGGCCCCCGCGTCCCTCCCGCCCTAAAAGAACAACTGGCTTTGCACGGCCGGTTGGTCATGCCGGTCGGTGAGCAGCGCCGGCAACAAAGCCTGATGCGCTTCCAACGTGTGAGCGAGACGCTTTTTGTCGAGGAAGAACTCTTGCCGGTCGCCTTTGTGCCGCTGATAGGCTACGCCGGGTGGCGGTCCGACTAGTCGGCCTGGCAGCGGACGACGCGAAAAAACGTCTCCGACACTTCCACGGGCAGACCCCTAAGCTTCCGGCGTCACCGCCGCGAGAATTTCGCTCAACAAGCTTTGGGTGTTAATGTACTTGAGCAGGTAGCGACTGGCCCCGGCCTGCAAATACAGTTCGCGTTCCACAACATCGGCGTAACCTACGAGCACCACCACCACCACGTCCACCGCCCGCAACTGGCGGATCAGGTCGGCGACCTGGGTCGGGTGACGGCGATGCTCATGCTGCAACCCCAACAAGATGACGCGTGGCTGCGTGGAAGCCACCCAGGCCAGAGCTTCGGCCGGCTCACTGGCAATGCCGACCAGATTCAGGTCAGATTGCAGCCGCCGACTGAGCGCCCGCAAGACGGCGGGGTGCCCTTCAATGAGTAAGGCCCGGACGTGTTCGGCCATAATGCTTTGGCTGGGGGCCGCTCAGATGGCCGCCCCATAGCTGATAACAATCCACAGCCCGCAGAGCAACTCCACGCCGACCTCGCCCAGGCCAAAACGACGAACGTTGGCTACCGGTCGCGCTGTGCGGAAAAGCCACAGCGCCCGGGCCAGTAGCGCCAGATAAGCCGGCGCAACCAGGCCGGGAATCCAGCCTTCTATCCCGGCCACACCGACCAGCAGACAAGCCGCCAGGTGGCCCAACAACATGAGCCGACGGTCGGCCGATCGGGTGTGCGTGTCGGCGATGCGCACCCGCACGTAAAGCACGCCCAGCATATTCAGCCCGGCCATGACCGCCCATAATCCCCACTCCCAGGGCCCTAAGCGCCCGTTGGCTGCGGTAATTGCCAGCGGGGCCGTAACTGCCAGGCCGCCGGCGCCTACCAGTTGCAGCCAGAGGGTGCGCACAGCAGAGGCGCGACGCAAGATGGCCAGGAGATACAGCAGGCCGAGGAGCCCAATCACCGGCAGCAAGCGCCAGAGAATGGCGCGCTGTAAAAGGACAAGCCAGATCACGCCGGCGGCCAGTCCAAGCAGAAGAATGGTTAGCCAGGCCAGCGCCGGCGGGCCGTCGGTCGGCCGGGCGCGTCCTCGCCGGACGCGTAAGAACACGGTTATGGGCTGGCGCAGCAGGAAAAGGCACAGGGCCACGAGGGCCGCCGGCAGCAAGGCCAGACGCCAGGGACGGACGAGGGCCAGCCCCACCAGGAAGGGCACAATCCACCAACTCCACGCGCCGTGTTCGGCCGGCAGGATCAGTTGCTTGCGCCAGAAGCGGGCCGGAAAATTCGGCCGAATCTCAGCCTTTTCCTCCCGCGTTAACTCTGAAGCAACCGGTGTCGTCCCAGGTTGAGCCATCCTACCTTCTCCCAATGCCGTCGTCACGGCGGACATTCACTATGGTTAGACTGTAACGGTTGCCCGGCCGGACACGGCATGAAGAATGTCACGCAATTGAGATGACAATCCTCACGTTTTCAGCCGTAAGCGCTCCATCGCCCGGCTTGCCCTGCGAATTACCCCTTTTTCTCGCCGTGTGCGCCGAATGCGCCGGCTGAGCCCATTTGCCCAATCCGCAAACGGTCGTTAGAATCATCGGGGAGGTAAGTAATATGCGTAAGTTGTTTATTCTGAGTGTAGTTGGATTGTGGCTGGCGCTGGCGCTAACGGCGTGCGGCGGGGATGCGGCTGAGGCCCCGGCTGCCGGAGCGAGCGTGGGCGATGCAGTGGCCGGTGAGACGCTGTATAAACAGCCTGTCATCGGTACGGCCAGCGCGCCCGGTTGCGCCACTTGCCACTCGTTGGAGCCGAATGTGGTGGTGGTCGGGCCGTCCCATGCGGGTGTGGCGACGCGCGCGGGGAATTATTTGGCGGGTGTTTCGGCCGAAAATTATCTGCGCGAATCTATCCTGAACCCGAACGCCCACGTTGTAGAAGGTTTCCAGCCGGGTATTATGTATCAGACCTATGGCCAGGAGTTGTCCGAAACGGAGATCAATAACCTGGTGGCTTTCCTTCTAACGCTCAAATAGGCTGGCTGGCTCCCGACTGGAGCTACTCGCAAGGCGGACGATTCGCTCAGATTGGGCGGATCGTCCGCGCCGAGGACAACGGTTTTGGAGTGTGGCGGGGCGCGGCCGCAGCGCTGGTTGGCTCACGCTCTCAGACACAGAGCTGACGCCTTTTCAGGCTGACTGCGTTGTGACATCCCCTATCGCGCCCGGCGGCCGCGCTGGAAAGGTGACAAACATCACTCGACAGGCGTGCTATTTGAAACTATCCGAAGTGGCAGGCTTGTGTTATGCTTAACACAATGACGCCGTCGCCGACAGGGCGTACTGTCGCCTTTTAGACCTTTTTGCAGGATAGTAGTAGATGACCCAGAACACCAAACCCCACTTTCATTATCATATTCCGCCGCACTTTCCCATAGGGGTGGAATTGCTGCGCAGCCCCTTGCTCAACAAGGGTTCGGCTTTCACTGACCAGGAGCGCCAGGCGCTCCGCCTACAAGGCTTGCTCCCCCCGCGCCAATTGGACATCCGCTCCCAAGCCGAACGGGCAGCGCAAAATTTGCGCCGCAAACCCAACGACCTGGAGAAGTACATTTACCTCATCGCGCTTGAGGATCGCAATGAAGCTTTGTTTTATCGCGTAGTCATTGACAATCTGGAAGAGATGATGCCCCTCATCTACACACCCACCGTCGGGCAGGCTTGTCAGGAATATGGGCATATTTTCCGGCGGCCACGCGGCTTGTTCATTTCGGCCGAAGACCGGGGGCGGGTGGGAGAGATTCTCAATAACTGGCCGGAAAATGACGTGCGCGTCATTGTAGTGACCGACGGCGAACGCATCCTCGGCCTGGGCGATCTAGGCGCACAAGGTATGGGCATCCCCGTGGGCAAGGCCTCGCTCTACACCGCTTGCGGCGGCATTGACCCGTCTGCCACCTTGCCCATCACCCTGGATGTAGGCACGAATAACCAGGCGTTGCTCAACGATCCCCTGTACATCGGCTTGTTGCAACCCCGCCTGCGCGGACAGGCTTATGACGACCTGATTGACGAATTTGTTACAGAAGTGCAACGGCGTTTCCCGCGCGCCCTAATTCAGTTCGAGGATTTCGGCAACAGTAACGCTTTTCGCCTGCTGCAAAAATATCGTGATCGCGCCTGCACGTTTAATGATGATATCCAGGGAACGGCGGCGGTGACCCTGGCCGGCTTGTATTCGGCGCTACGCATCACCGGTGGGCCGCTGGTCGAGCAACAGTTGCTCTTCTTGGGGGCGGGTGAAGCCGGCGTGGGCATCGCCGACTTGATCGCGTCGGCCATGGTCGAAGAAGGGTTGAGCCTAGAGGAAGCTCGCCGTCACTGTTGGCTGGTGGATTCAAGCGGCCTGGTTGTGAAAAGCCGCGCCGACTTGGCGCCCCATAAACTGCCCTACGCGCACGATTTTGAATTCGTGCCGGATTTGTTAACTGCGGTTGACAAGCTTCGACCCACGACATTGGTGGGCGTTTCCGGTCAGCCGCAGACATTCACCCAACCGATTGTGGAAATGATGTCACGCTTGAATGCGCGGCCGATCATTTTTGCCCTGTCGAATCCGACTTCCAAAGCGGAGTGCACGGCAGAGCAAGCCTACACCTGGTCGGATGGACAGGCGATTTATGCCAGCGGCAGCCCGTTCAAACCGGTCGTGTACAAAGGGCGCACATATGTGCCGGGTCAGGGCAACAACTCCTATATTTTCCCCGGCGTAGGGTTAGGTGTGGTTGTGGCTGCCGCGCGGCATGTCACGGATGAGATGTTTATGGTGGCAGCCAAGACGCTGGCGAATCTGGTGTCGGAGGCGGATTTGGCTGAAGGGCGTATTTATCCGCCGCTCAACCAGATTCGACGGGTTTCGGCCGAAATTGGCGCCGCCGTCGCGCAAGTGGCCTTTGAACGCGGTCTAGCCACGGAAGCCCGCCCGGCCGATCTGCTGGCCCACGTCCGCGCCCGCATGTATGAGCCGAACTACAAAGTATACGTCGAGTAGATTGACCCCAACAGAAGCCGCCGGCTGGCGCTGACACCGGCTACGCCGGCGGCGTGATGCTCAAGCCACAAGGAAGGTTTGTATGGGACAACGACAGCCCTGGTCGGTTGTGGCGCGTGATCTGACAGCCGTGGCCATGGGACGCCAATCGGCCGAATTGGTCATTACCAATGGCCGTTGGGTCAACGTTCACAGCGGTGAAATCGTCCCGCACACGGATGTCACTATCTGGGGTGGGCGCATCGCCTATGTCGGCGACGATGCCCGGCACACGCTTGGCCCGCAAACCCGCGTCATTGACGCCGCCGGGCGCTATCTCGTCCCCGGCTTGTGCGACGCCCACATGCATGTCGAGAGCGGCATGGTCACCGTCACCGAATTCGTGCGCGCCGTCATCCCGCACGGCACAACCGCCATGTTCATTGATCCGCATGAGATCGCCAACGTGCTCGGTTTGCCCGGTGTGCGCCTGATGCACGACGAGGCCGCCGCCATGCCCATCCATGTGTATGTGCAGATGCCCAGCTGCGTGCCCAGCGCGCCCGGACTGGAAACGCCGGGCGCGGCCATCGGCCCGGCGGAAGTGGCCGAAGCTATGACCTGGCCCAATATCATCGGTCTGGGCGAGATGATGAACTTCCCCGGCGTTTTCCTCGGCGATGAAACGATGCATGCCGAGATGGCGGTCACCCGCCAGGCCGGCAAGGTGATTGGCGGCCATTATGCCTCGCCGGACCTGGGTCGCGCCTTTCACGGCTATGTGGCCGGCGGCCCCGCTGACGACCATGAGGGCACGCGCCTGGAGGATGCCGTCGCGCGCGTGCGCCAGGGCATGAAAGCCATGCTGCGCCTGGGTTCTGCTTGGTATGATGTGGCCGCTCAGGTGAAGGCGATTACGGAATTGGGCCTGGATAGCCGGAACTTTATCCTGTGTACTGATGACAGCCACTCCGGCACCCTGGTGCACGAGGGTCACATGAATCGCGTGGTGCGCCACGCCATCGCCCAGGGGCTAAAGCCGATCACGGCCATTCAGATGGCGACGCTGAACACGGCGTTGCATTTTGGGGTGGAGCAGGAAGTCGGCAGTATCACACCGGGGCGTTCGGCCGATTTGATTCTGACGAGCGACCTGACGACGTTGCCCATTGAGTTGGTCATCGCCGCCGGCGAAGTCGTGGCGGAAGCCGGGCGTTTGCTGGTGGACATTCCGCCCTACGATTACCCGGCCTTCGCGCGAAATACGGTGCGGCTGGGCAAGCGATTGGATTCGGCCGATTTTATCATCCCTGCTCCCGCCTATGTCAGCACAGTCACCGCCCGCGTCATCGGCGTGGTCGAGAATCAAGCCCCCACCCGCGCCCTGACGGCCGCCTTGCCTGCGCGTGATGGCGTGGCGCAGATGAACCCGGCTGCCGATGTGTGCCAGGTCGCCCTGGTTGAGCGGCACCGCGCCACCGGCCAGGTGACGAACGGTTTCGTCAGCGGCTTCGGCTTCAACACGCCTTGCGCCGTCGCCGCCACGGTGGCCCACGACAGCCACCACATGTTGGTCGTCGGCACGGATCGGGCGGATATGGCGCGAGCCGCCAACCGGCTGGGCGAGGTGGGGGGAGGCGTGGTCGTTTTCCGGGAAGGGCAGGAGATCGCCCTGGTGGAATTGCCCATTGCCGGCCTGATGTCCGATGAGCGCGCCGAAGTGGTGGCCGATAAGGCTGACCGCATGGTGCAGGCCATGGCGGCTTGTGGTTGCTCATTGCACAACGCCTATATGCAGTTGAGCCTGCTGGCGTTGGTCGTCATTCCCGAACTGCGTATCTCCGATCTCGGCCTGGTGGATGTCACGCGCTTTGCGGTGACGCCCTTGCTGGTCGGTTAAAAGCTGGGAACGAGGGCGGGTCGGAAAAGTGGCGCGCCCCCTTTTTTCTTGGTATGATTGTCATACAACCTGACCATCATACCAACCATGCGTCGGGCGAGAAGAGATGTTGAAGCGCAGCCCACTTCTCAGCGAACAGGTGAAAGCTCACCTCAAAGCGCGAATTCTTAGCCATGAATTCGCCGATGGGCGCATCCCGCCGGAGACGGAGTTGGCGAGCGAGTTAGGCGTGAGCCGGACGACGGTGCGCGAGGCGTTGAGTCGCCTTGAGAGCGAAGGCAGCATCTATCGCAAACAAGGCGTGGGCACATTCGTGAACGAGTCCGGTTTGCAGATCAAGTCGCCGCTGGATGAAATCTGGTCGTATGAGGCGGTGCTGCGGGCGCACGGCTATGCGCCGGTGACGCGTTTGCTGAGCTGCGAACGGGTGGCTGCGCCGCCGGAGGTGGCGCAGACGTTGCATTTGTCTCCACGTGAACCGGTGTGGGCGATGCGCAAACTCTTCCTGGAAGATGACCGGCCGGTGATCCTGGCGGACAACTTTGTGCCGACGCGTCTGGTCCCGGCCGAAAGCCTCAGTGAGGAAGACGCGCAAGGGCCCATCTACACCTTTTTGGAGCGATTCGGCCGAATTTCCCTGGCTTACTATCTAACTGACCTGGTTCCTGTCGCCGCCGATGCCACCCTGGAACGCTGGCTGGCCTTGCCGCCCCGCGCCCCGCTCCTCAGCTTTGCCGAAACCGGCTACTCCCCCGACCACCAACCCATCGTCCGCGCCTACTCGTACTTCCGCGATGACCGCCTACGCTTCCGCCTCATCCGGCGCAGTCAAAATGCCTCAACCGCCTATTCATAACCCCCAATCCCCACAAGGAGTGAAAAACCATGCGTAGTTTTGCTGGACGGGATATTCTGTCCCTCAAAGATTTTGAACGGAATGAATTTGAGCGCGTCTTTGAAACGGCGCGCGACCTGGAACCCATCGCGCGCTCACGCCGCAATAGCGACATGCTGCGCGAGAAGACCCTGGTGACGGCCTTCTATCAACCGTCTACGCGCACGCGCCTGGCGCACGAAGCCGCCATGATCCGGCTTGGCGGTCAGGTGACGGGCTTCGCCGACGCCAAGATGACGCGCGCCGGCGACTTTTACCAGGAGTCCATCAAGGACACGGTTAAGATGCTGGAGTTCTATGGCGATGTGATTGTCATGCGCCACTTTCAGCAGGGCGCGCCGCATGAAGCAGCCAAATGGGCTTCCGTGCCGATCATCAACGGCGGTGATGGCTGGGGTGAGCATCCCACGCAAATCCTCACCGACTTTTACACCGTGCTCAAAGAGAAAGGTCGTATTGACGGGCTGAAATGGTTGGCAGTCGGCGATTTGCGGATGCGCACGATGCACTCCCTGGCATACGGCCTGACGCAATTTGACTGCCCTATCACCTTTGTTTCT
>JAYRVN010000035.1:0-4518 GCA_041918535.1 Chloroflexota bacterium | reverse complement strand
CGTATTGGGTCGTGGCCGATTTGGTGCGTAACCTGGCTAATATTTCTGACAACGACCCCCCTGATGTGCAGCTCGCCAATTTACGCGCTCACCTGGATACCCTCGGTCTGGTCGTGGAGGATATTGTGCCCTACCTGGCGCACTTGCTGGGGCTGAGCTGGGCTTTTTCCGCTCTAGACGCCCAGCTGCAACTATTCGATGCCGACATGTTGCAGAAGCTCACCCATGCGGCCATGCGCCAACTCGTATTGGCCGAGGCAACCCTGGCGCCAACGGTGTTGGTTTGGGAAGACATCCATTGGATCGATGCCCCGTCTTGGGCTTTGTTAACTTACTTGATTCAAACCATTGACACCGCGCCGGTTATGTTCATCCTGGTCTCGCGTGATGACCAAAATGAGCCTTGGGCGCATCTGCGCGATACCACCTCTTTGCCGATCACCTCTGTCCAGCTAGAGCGTCTGACCCACTCTGAAAGCGAGGCGCTGGTTGATCAGCTTATTCCCTTGGCTGCTCCCACGGTGGACCCCCTTAAACGGCAAATAGTCCGGCGCGCTGACGGCAACCCTTTTTACGCCGAAGAGATCGTGCGCATGTTGTTGGATGAGGGCGGTTTGGTGCGCCAGCAGACGGCCTGGGAAGCAACCGATCTGGCGGCGATCTTGCTGGCTCAGGTGCCGGGAACGTTGCGCGGGTTGATTTTGGCCCGCATGGATGCCCTGGCCGAGCCGGTGCGCAACACGCTGCAACGGGCAGCCGTCTTGGGCCCGATATTCCCCGTGCAGTTGATCAACCTCTTGCATCCCCAAAGTGCGACAACGATTCGCCAGCATTTAGAACAGTTGACGGCGCGTCAGTTCCTTAGCGCAGAGTTGTGGGGTGGCGAGGAAGGGCGCCGATTCCAACATGCGATGGTGCAAGACGCCATTTACGCCACCCTGCTGAAGCGACGCCGACAACAATTGCATTTGGAAGTGGCGTTGGCCTTAGAGCAAAGTCCGATGTGGTTGCAGAGTGTGCGCGACGAATTATTGGCGTACCATTTCAGTAAAAGTAGTCAGGCAACGCGCGCTATCCCCTATTTGTTGGCGGCGGCGGCGAACGCGGCCGAACGTGCAGCCCATGAGACGGCTGCGTATTATTATCAGCAATTGATCGATCTCACCGACCGCGCCACGCCGCGCCCTCTGGCTTATTTCCAGGCCGGCATCGGCTTGGGGCGGGCGCTTAAGTTATCCGGCGACTATGCGGCGGCCAGCCAGGCTTTGGAGCCAACCTTGCGCGCCTGGGCGCAGGTTGAGCCAGGAGTGGATCAAGAGGCGTGGCTAGCGTTGCGCGTAGAGGGCTTGCGGGAATCGGCCGATATCGCACAACGCGAAGGGGATTATGACGCCGCCGTCAACCAACTCGAGACCGGCCTGGCGGCGCTGGGAACACCGGCCACGCCACAGCAAATCACGCTTGCCCATAGCCTCATCGAACGGCTGGTCTTTGTGCGCTTTCGCCAGGGCCAACTCGACACTGCGGCTACATTGGCCTATCAGGTGATCGCCGAGACGTCGCCCGATGACGGGCGCGATCTCGTCACCTTAGCCAGCCTCTACAACCATCTAGGCGGCATCGCCTGGCAACAAGGCCACAGCGACAGCGCCATCAAGTATGTTGAGCAGAGCTTGCGGTTATACCAACGTTTGGGGTACACCTGGGGTATTGCGAACGCCTATAGCAATCTAGGTGTGCTCAACGCACAATGTGGGCGCTGGACTACGGCGATTGACCAGTGGGAAAAGGCCCTGAAACTGCGCCAGGAGATCGGCGATCTACAAAGTGTCGCCATTAGCCTCAGTAATCTAGCGCAGATGCGGCTATCAATGGGCGACCATCAGGTGGCGCGTCAAAACGCCGACCAGGGGTTGGCGCTGGCGCATCGTTTTGGCGACCAATATCAGATGGCGCGCCTTCATTTGATCTTGGCGCAGCTTGATTTGGTGCAAGGGCAAGTGGACGCGGCGCGGACGCGGGCGCAATTAACGCTGAAGCTAGGAGACGAAATCGGCAGTCACGATGTGCAAGTTGAGGCGCGCACTCTGGCGGCGTTGATCCACGGGCAAGCCGGCGAGGCGGAAGCGGGCTTGGAGTTGGTCAAGCAAGCCTTACAGGCGGCGCGTTCTTCAGGACTTCTGAAGGAAGAAGCCGAATG
This sequence comes from Chloroflexota bacterium, assembly GCA_041918535.1. Taxonomy (GTDB): domain Bacteria; phylum Chloroflexota; class Anaerolineae; order Promineifilales; family Promineifilaceae; genus DAOTXO01. Next base: position 2,318 of record JAYRVN010000035.1, on the reverse strand, counting down.
TCTGCGTGTGCAAGGGATTTTGAGTACGCAACTGGGCGATTATGTAAAAGCCGAGACGTCGTTGCGGGAATCGGCCGAATTCTCTCGCCAGATCAACGATCCCTACCGTCAGGGGTTGACGCTCATCGCTCTCGGCCAGTTATACCAGACACTGGCCCAAGAAGGGGGGGCTGACTGGCGCGCCAAAGCGCGTGAGGCGCTGCACGACGCCAATGTTCAACTGAGCGCCATCGGCGCGGCATATGATTTACAACGCGCTCAGGCGGCCCTGGCCCAGGTAGAGCGCGCCGCCGCCGTCGCCACGGCTCCCCCCACGCCTATCGGCTTGCCTCAGGCCGAGCACCGCAACGTCGCCATCCTCTGGGTCAACCTCAGTCTGCCTGCCGGTATTGATGAAGAGGCCGCTTTTGAAACATTGGCCTTCGTCGTACCCGCCTGCGCCACCATTGTCCAGGAATACAACGGCAATGTACGCCAACGTCCGGATGGTTTGCTGGGCATCTTTGGCGCGCCCAAGGCTTACGAAGATGACGCCGAACGAGCCGTCTTGACCGCCCACCACATCTTGCGCTATCTCCAGCAGTCGGAGAATCAGCCCGCCTTGCCCCTGACCGTTCACATCGCTGTCACCTACGGTCCGGTCGTTGCCGGCCAGATCAGCCATCGTCAGCGACGCGAACTGATTATTCAAGGCGAACCGCAACAGCAGGCGCAACACATCGCGGCCAATACGCCGGCCGGTCGGGTTTGGGTTAGCGATAGCGTGCGCGCGCACACCCAACATCGCTTTGTCTATCATCCGGCCCCACCCCTGACCGATGCGAGTCTCGTGTGGGAATTGATTGATTTGCAAGAGACGCCCGGCCTGGCTCGCGGTCTGGCCGGGATCAGAACGCGCTTCATCGGCCGTGAAGCCCCCTTGCAAGCCATGATGGCCCTGGCAGCCACGTTGGCGCGCGGTATAGGCGGGATTGTATGGGTGGAAGGCGAAGCCGGCATCGGCAAGAGCCGCCTTTTGCGCGAGTTCAAGGTCGGGTTGGCACCTGGCGAGGCCCTGGTCTGGACCGGGGCCTGCTCGCCGCAGCGCGTCGCGCACGCCTTTTCTCTATTTTCTAACCTGCTGGGGCAGGTATTTGATTTGAAACCGGTGGATGGCGCCGACTCAATCCGCGCCAAGATCGAGACGGCGATTCAGCTGTGGCCGGCGGATGCCCAGGCGACTCGGCCTTATCTGGAGTTGTTGGCGGGTATCCGTCCGGGCGGGGCCGAAGGGGAACGCCTGAGCCGGCTGGAGCCGGAACAGTTGCGCCAGCAGACCTTTGTGGCGATGCGCCGTTTATTGCGGACGCTGGCCCGGCAAAAACCGTTAGTCCTGATGCTGGATGATTTGCACTGGATCGATCCGATTTCGGCCGAATTGCTCATCTTTCTTGCCACCATGGTCACCTCCGATCCGATTCTCTTCGTCTGCGCCCAGCGCCGCGAAGGCTCCGACTCGCCCAACGACCGCTTGGTGCGCCTGTATAGCCTGCTCACCGGCCAAACCACGCGTCTCTTCCTGGAACGTTTTTCGCCCACCGATAGCCAAACGTTGCTGGCAGAATTACTCCCCGGCGTCGAGATGCTCTCGGCTGTCAGCCGTCTGATTATTGACCGCAGCGAAGGCAACCCTTATTTCCTGGAAGAATTCGTCCGCATGTTCGTTGAGCAGGGTTATATTCGTCACACTGATGGGCGCTGGCAGGTGACGGCTATGCCGGATGAGAGTATCACGCCCCTGCCCTCCTCCCTAGAAACCCTCATCCGTTCCCGCGTGGACACATTACCGGCCGATTTGCGCCAGACATTGCAGGCGGCCGCCGTCATCGGGCATGAATTTGAAGCCTTGTTGTTAGCGATGCTGTTGGAAACGCCCGACGTCAACACCCTGCTAGAACGCCTCGGCTCACGCTTAATGCTGCAGGCGACCGCCACGCCGGGACGCTGGCAATTCAGCCACACCATTTTCATGACGGTGGTGTATAACAGCCTGTTCAAGGCGCGCCGCCAGGCGTTACATCTTAAAGTCGCGCAATGGCTGGAAGGGCGCTGGAGCGAATCGGTGGCCGACCAGGCGGAGGCATTGGCCTATCATTTCGGCCAGGCAGGCGCCTATGGGCGGGCTTTGCCCTATTTGCTCACGGCGGGCGAACAGGCGGCCAGCCGTCATGCTTCGGAGGAAGCGCTTCTGCATTTCCAAAGAGCGGCCGAATACCTGACGCAGATGGCGCAGCCTGACCCTCATTGGCAGTGGCGCGTCGCCGTGGGTCTGGGGGATG
>JAYRVN010000034.1:0-7525 GCA_041918535.1 Chloroflexota bacterium | reverse complement strand
GGCGAGCCGGGCCTGGGCGGCGTGACGGTGGAATTGCGCAACAGCAGCGGCGTGTTGCTGGCGACGCGGGTTACGGATACCAATGGCGGCTACTTATTCACCAAAGTAGGCCCCGGCAGTTATACCGTTCAGGTGGACGCTTCTAGCCTGCCGGCCGGGATGCATCAGACCACCAACCCGATCAACGCCGGCGCGGACTTTGGCAACCAAAGTCAACCCTATACCATCAACCTGGCGGCAGGTGCGGCGAATCTTACGGCCGATTTCGGCTATGTCTGGGGCAATCCGGACGGCAACAATGACCTGGGCGCCATTGGCGATCGGGTGTGGATTGATAGCAATGGGGATGGGGCGCAAGATGCCGGCGAAGCGGGCCTGGGCGGCGTCCAGGTGAAGATTTACTTCGATAGCAATAGTGACGGGGTCGTAGACCCGGCGGTGGACGCTGTGTTTGGCAGCGCCCAAGACCAAAACGGGGCGCCGGGCGGCGTCACGACGACGGAAGCCGACGGCAGCTACATCTTCTCGGCGTTGCCGGCCGGTCTCTATGTGGTGGTGGTTACTCCGCCGGCCGGTTACACTCAGACGGGCGACCCGGATGAGTTCGGCGCTGTGGCAACAAACCCAGATAATCGGACGACCAGCCCGGTCGTGTTAGCTCCGGGTGATGTGTTCCTGAATGTAGACTTCGGGTATCAGCCGACGACGGGTGACGCCAACAGTATCGGCGACCGAGTGTGGTTCGATGACAATGCGGATGGCGTCCAGGACGCAACGGAAATGGGCATCGCCGGCGTGAGCTTGTCATTACTGAATAGCAGCGGCGTCGGTATTGCTACGGCTGTGACGGACGCCAATGGTTCATACCTGTTTAGCGGCTTGCCGGATGGCAGTTACTCAGTCAAGGTGACCGACACGGCGAATATCCTGGTCAATCTGACCCAGTCGGGCGACCCGGACGGTGTGTTCGACGGCATGGGCACGGTGTTGGACCTGGGTGTGGGCGATCCGAACCCGGTTGCCAATCTGGATCAGGATTTTGGCTATACGCCGCTGGGTCAGCAGAATGGCGAAGGTTTGATCGGCAATACCATCTTCCTGAATACGAACGGCGACAATGCGCAAGATGCGGGTGAACCGGGGCTTGGGGGCGTGGTGGTTAACTTGCTGGATAGCGGGGGCGCGTTTGTTGCGTCCACCAAGACGAATAGCAACGGTCACTATTACTTCGGCAACCTGAACCCGCTGGCGTCTTATACTGTAGTGGTCGCGCCGGAGAATTTCGCGGCGGGCGGCGTTCTGGAAGGTTTGGATAACACGGCGGATCCTGACGGCGGCAACGACAGCCAGGCGATAGCCAATTTGGGCGCGTCGGGCAGCGACGGCAATGCGGATGAAGACGGTGTGGACAACGGGATTAACCTGGGGCAGGATTTCGGTTACACACCGCCGGCGGGACAAATCGGCCGAATCGGTAACCTGATTTGGCGCGATACCAATGCCAACGGTGTGTATGAAGCCGGCCTGGGTGAAACCCCCATCGGCGGCGTCACGCTGAACCTCTACCGCGACCTCAACGGCAACGGCCGGGTGGATAGCGGTGAGCCGCTGTTTGGTCAAACAACCAGCGCCGCGAGCATTATCTCTGGAACCTACGGCATTGACGGCAACTACATCTTCGATGGTGTGCCGGCGGGGAACTATGTGGTGAAGGTCAGTGACGCAGCCGGTATCTTGCTGGGTAATTGGCATTCGCTGGGGGCGGCCGGGAGCGATAACAATAGCCAGATTGACCCGTATGCGGTGTCTATTGGCAATGGGAATCCGTTGGATAACCTGACGGCCGACTTTGGTTACTATGTTGAACCGGCCGCCATCGGCGACTTTGTCTGGAGCGATCTGGACAACAACGGTCTGCAAGACGGCGGCGAACCGGGTATCGCCGGGGTGGAAGTGGCGCTCACCATCTCCTATACCAATGGCGATGTCAGCGTGTTGACTACCCTTACCGGAGCGGACGGCTCCTATAGCTTCAACAACCTGTTGATGGATGAAGATTACGACGGCGTTGGGGCCGGCGAGCCGATTTTCACCGTCACGTCCGCGATACCGGGTGGTTTCAACTTGTCACCAATCAATGTCGGCGCCGATGACGCGATTGACTCCGACGATCCGATCAGCGGTGAGATGGCCGAGTTGACGCGGGGCGGGTCCGACAATACCAACGACTTCGGCTTTACGCCGCGTTATGGCGCTATTGGCAACTATGTCTGGGTGGATGAGAACGCTGATGGCAACCAAGACGTCGGTGAACCCGGCCTGCCCGATGTCACTGTGCAACTCTTTGACAGCAACGGTAACCTGGCCGATCAACAAACGACGGATGTCGCCGGAGGCTATCTCTTCAGAGCTAACCCGGGCGTTTACACGGTGCAGGTTGATCCGTCAACGCTGCCTTTCGGTATGGCGCAGACGACTAACCCGGTTAACCCCGGGGCTGATTTTGGCAACCAGAGCCAACCGTATGCGGTAACAGTGGTTGCCGGCGGCGAGAATCTGACGGCCGATTTCGGTTATGCCTGGGGCAGCCAGAATGGCAACGGCGCTATTGGTGATTACGTGTGGGTGGATGCTGACGGCAACGGCCTGCAGAATCCTGGTGAGCCGGGCTTAGGCGGTGTGCCGGTGACCATCTACTACGATAGCAATGGCGACAAGGTGGTTGATCCCAATACGGACAGCCCGTATCCCGGCGCTTTGGATCTACATGGCATTCCAGGCGGCGCAACGACTACCGAGCCGAATGGCCGCTACATCTTCAGTGATTTGCCGTTGGGACAGTATGTGGTGGTGGTAACGCCGCCGGCTGATTACGTGCAGACGGGTGATCCCGACGAACTGGGCCAGACGGCAACCTCCCCGGACAATCGCACCACCTCGCCGATTGTGCTAGCCACTGGCGACGTTTACCTGCGAGCGGACTTCGGTTATCAACCTGGCCCGAACAACCCCAACAACAACACCGTCGGCGACCGCGTCTGGTTTGATGTTGACGCTGACGGCATCCAGATTCCTGGCGAGGACGGCATTGCCGGCGTGAAGCTGGTTTTGCTGAATGCCGGCGGCAAGGCGATTGCCCTGGATATCACCGATGCGAACGGCGATTACCTGTTCGTAGGCTTGCCGGACGGCACGTACACGGTCCGTGTGACTGACACCGACAACGTCTTGTCTGGGCTTTACCAGTCAGGCGATCCCGATGGCATTCCTAATGGCATGGGCGTCGTGGTTGACCTGGGCGTGGGCGATCCCAATCCGGTCAGCGACCTAAACCAGGACTTTGGCTACGCGCCTTTCTTGCCGGGCAACTCGCTGAGGCGTGGGGTGATCGGCGACACGATCTTCCTCAATCCCAATGGTGACGCCACCCAGGATGCCGATGAGCCGGGTCTCGAAGGGGTGTTCCTGCAGCTCTACGATACAACCGATGGCGCATTGCTGGCGACGACGAGAACGGATGAGAACGGCGTCTACCACTTTGGTGGGCTTCTGGCCGACAACAGGACTTACCTGGTTGTGGTGGCTCCGCAGAACTTCGTTGCTGGTGGTGTGTTACAAGGACTGGCCAATACGGCGGATCCTAACGGCGGCAACGACAACAGCGCTGCCATAACCTTGACGCATCTTAGCCCAGTCAGCCTCGATCAAGACTTCGGCTATACACCGCTTGCGGGTCAAATGCGACGCATCGGCAACTTGATGTGGCGGGACTCAAACGCCAATGGCGTCAACGAACCGGCCTTAGGCGAGACGCCGATCGGTGGGGTGACGGTGGAAATCTATCGCGACCTCAACGGGAGTGGCACGATTGATCCGGATGAGCCGCGCTTCGGCAATACAACGACGAGCGCCACGGTTGACGCGAGCCGCTTCGGTATCAATGGCAACTACATTTTCACCGGCCTACCAGCCGGCAAATATGTGGTCAATTTGACCGATGAAGCTGGTGTGCTAACCGATTACGTTTTCTCCGCGGGCGATCAGGCGGGAACCAGCGACGGTACCAGCAAAATCGCTCCATACGCGGTGGATGCGACGATGACCGACCGGCTGGAAGTGGACTTTGGTTCCTTCTCGCCATTTGTTGCCGGCATTGGCGATTTCGTCTGGGACGACTTAAACCGCGATGGGATTCAACAGGTGGGTGAGCCGGGCATCCCCGGTGTAACGGTAACGCTTCAAATCAACTACCCGAGTGGGTCGGTTGTAACGCTAGTGACCCGCACGGATAGCAATGGTCGCTACCGCTTTGACAACCTATTGCAAGGCGCCGGGTTGGTCGAGCCGACGTTTGTGATTACGTTTACGCCGCTGCCGGACATGATACCCAGCCCGGCGGGTCAGGGCGGCGACTCAACGCTGGATTCCAACGGGACGAATGACACGCCAACGGTGACGCAAGGGCAGATAAACAATTCGGTAGACAGTGGGTTCTATGCGTCGCCGACGGCGGTGAGTTTGCGGAATGTGGAGACGGTTTCGGCCGAATTTTTCTCCCCGCCCCTCCTCTTCGCCCTTGTCGCGCTACCTGTCGCTTACTTCATCTATCGTAGCCGACGGCCGTAACTCCGTATTGACTCGCGTAGCATGAGAGGGGCCAGGCGCAAGCCTGGCCCTTTTTGTTTCCACCGAAGGCGGAGCCTTCACGGCGCCGCTTCAGATGCCGTTGCCTGCTTCGCCCCCAACCTGCCATTAAGCGCTTGCCGGACGGCTGACCGAGCAACGCCATGCCGAATATCCCCCTCCCCAGCCGCCGGCCGTCCCTATCGCCGGACGTGTAAGATGACCTGTAAGGCAATCCTGCGATAATGTAAATAGGAAATCTGGTGTATTGGGCTTTTTAATAGGATGTCTCATCTGTTTAATTATCATCCACATTGTATTCAATGCCCGACACCGATCCAGCAAATGGCCGCACAGCGTCAATGTCATATCTATTACCCAGGTTTACATGCTTTGAGGAACGGAGAAAGATGATCGCACAAGCCAGAAATGTACTTCAGTGGTTGACTACCGAGATTGACCGGTCAACTGCTAACGCGCCATACCGATGCGCGTTAGGAGCACAGGTGATGCCGCGGGAGCAACACGCAGAACTTCAACTTTCACTCAATGCATGTACAGCCTTCGGGGGCGTACAAGGAGTAAATTAACCATGAATAAGACAGTTCTTTTAGACAAACAGCAGGTATCCCGTTGGGGAGTATCCCGCTTATGGCGATCTCGCCTGTCCTGGGGGATGTTGGTGGTGGCCGGCCTCATGGCCCTGCTGGCGATACCTGCGTCAGCGGCCTGGCCAAACTTACCATATGGAACCGGCCCCGGTCAATGGGACACCATCAATGAACTCCTGGGAACGGCCGCCAATTATGACTTTGCCAACGGTCAGAAAATGACTATCAATGGCACTATCTGCGGCGACGTCGCCAACGCTTCCAGTGTCAACGGCAACGGCCTTTATAGCAATACGGGCATTGTTTACGGCAGCGAATGGGTGGGGGCGACCGGTCCCATTCACAGCACCTACACCAGCCAGGGCTTCGGTTGCCAATGGTATACGCCGACATCCGGCTTTCCGGTGGGGGCATTGCCCGCCTGCGACACCACAGACCCCAAGAATGAGCCATCCGACCAGCTTTTTATGGACATGGCCATTGCCTCTAACACAGCCAAAGACCTGACGCCCACCCAGACCTTCGCCAGCCTCGACACCGTGGCCGGCGATGTGACGGTCAACGTGGTCAGTGGCCTCAACGTCATCAACATACCGGCCGACCCGGTTAACGGCTCCAATGGCAAGCTCACGGTGCGCGGCGCCGGCAATCTGATCATCAGCGGCCCGGCTGACGCCACGGTCATCTTCAACGTGGGCAGTGACGATGAGGTGAATACTGTCAGCGGCGGAATGGATGTGAGCGGCAGCTCCATCCTGGTGACCGGGGGCGTGCAGGCCCAAAATGTCTTCTTCAACGTCCTGGCCGGAGATGTGACGGCCAATGGGGGCAGCAATGCGCCGGGCGAGGTCATCAACGGCAGCATCATTGTCCGCGCCGGCAGTGATGTTAAGGGGAAATTCACCGGTCAAGGCTACTTGCGGGTGAACGGCTCCGTTCTAGGCGACGGTAACCACTCCAGCGAATTTTCTACTGACTCAAATAATCTGATTTGCAAGCACGCGGATCGCGGCGACGCGCCGGACACGGGCGCGGGCACGACTCTGGGCAACTACAACACCCTGATGACCGATAATGGCCCGTTCCATGTGGTGGTGCCCACGCTCAAGCTAGGCAGTGTGACCGATACGGAAACTGATGGGCAACCTACCATCGGCGCCACCGGCGACGATAATAATCCGACGGCCGGCCCGGACGATGAGGAAGGCGTCATTGCCCCTGTCCCGCTCAGTTTTGTGCCCAACAGCAACCCCGCGATCACGGTGCGGGCAACCAATACGACGGGTTCGGCCGCATTTCTGCGGTGTTGGATGGACCTGAACAAAGACGGTGACTTCCTGGATACCGGCGAAGCATCGGGAACGGGAGCAACCACAGTCCCGACCGGCGGAGCATCCGACTTTAGCCTGAATTTCGGGACGCTGATAGCCACTGATACAACTTATCTGCGTTGCCGGCTGAGTTCGAATGCGGCCGGCGTGGCGAGCCCGGTCGGCCCTGCCACGTCATCCAGTACGGATCCTCTTTACCTCGGCGAGATTGAGGATTACGCCGTGCAGATTTCATCCGGCGCCATCGGCAACTATGTCTGGGTAGACGAGAATGAAGACGGCTACCAGGATGCCGGCGAACCGGGCCTGGGCAACGTCACGGTGCAATTGCGCGACAGCGCAGGCGTGCTCGTGGGGACGAGAATCACGGATGCTAACGGCGGCTACTTGTTCACTAATTTAGCCCCCGGCAATTACACCGTTCAGGTAGACGCCTCGACCCTGCCGGTTGGAATGCACCAGACAACCAATCCCGTCAATGCTGGCGCGGACTTTGGCAACCAGAGCCAACCGTATAGCGTGAGCTTAGCGGCGGGCGAAGAGAATCTAACGGCCGACTTCGGCTATGTTTGGGGCAATCCCAATGACAACACCGGCAAGGGCGCGATTGGCGACAGGGTGTGGATTGACAGCGACGGCGACGGCGCACAAGACGCCGGCGAGCCGGGCTTGGGCGGCATCCAGGTGAAGATTTACTATGACAGCAATGGCGATGGGGTAGTAGACCCGGCCACGGATGCAGTGTTCCCCGGCGCCAAAGACCAAAACGGCGCGCTGGGCGGCGTCACCACGACGGAAGCGGACGGCAGCTACATCTTCTCCGAGTTACCGGCGGGAGCCTATGTGGTGGTAGTGACCACGCCGCCGGCAAATTACACCCAAACGGGCGACCCGGATGATTTCGGCACGCCGGCGACGGCCGCGGACAACCGCACAACCGCCCCGGTTGTGCTGGCTCCG
>JAYRVN010000033.1:0-6224 GCA_041918535.1 Chloroflexota bacterium | reverse complement strand
TACACCTGGTCTACCAGGGCTTGAAAGGCGGTGTCTTTGCGGTGGCGCGGATGGCGCAGCGTAACCGGAATTTCGGTGACGATGTGGCCGGGGTCTTTGCCCATGACAACAATGCGGTCGGCCATGAGGACGGCTTCTTCGATGTTGTGGGTGACCATGAGGATGGCCTGGGTGGGGATGGTCTTATTATGCCACAATTCGAGAAGTTCGCCGCGCAGGGATTCGGCCGAAAGTACATCCAGCGCCGAAAAGGGTTCATCCAAACACAACAGTTCCGGCTCCACCGCCATCGCGCGCGCGAACCCCACCTTCTGGCGCATACCGCCGGAAAGCTCGCGCGGATACGCGGATTCAAAGCCGTCCAACCCTACCGTATCCACCAGTTTGAGGGCCATAGCGCCGCGCTCACGCGCCGGCACGCCGCGCGCCTTCAAGGCCAACTCCACATTCTCTTGCACCGTCAACCAGGGATAGAGAGCGAAAGTTTGAAAGACAATCGTGGCATGCGGATTGACCCCCTGCAGCGGTTGGCCCCGATAAAGCACTTTGCCGGCGGTCGTGGGATTCAGCCCGGTAATCATGCGCAGCAAAGTGGATTTGCCGCAACCTGATGGCCCTAACAAACAGACAAACTCGCCCGGCCGGATGGTCAGGCTCACGTCACGCACCGCCACAAACTCCTTAGCGCCGCGATAATAGGCCTTGCCCACGTTCAAAACTTGCAGCAGTGCGCCGGCAGCGGGTGTCGGTTCGGCTATTGTCATGCTATCTCTCCTCCCGTTCAATCCAGGCGATAACGCTCTTCAGCCAGGCGATAGAGCCGTCGCCAGAGAACACGGTTAACAAACACCACCGTCAAGACCATCGTCAAGGTAGCCGCCAACAACAAGGCGTTGTCGCCTGTGGCTGTTGCCTGGGAGATAAGCGCTCCCAATCCCCGTGTGGCATACATCCGGCCCCCGAATTTAACAAACTCGGCCACAATGCTGGCATTCCAGGCGCCCCCGCTGGCGGTGATAGCGCCGGTAATAATGTAGGGAAATAGAGCGGGCAGAATCAGCCTGCGCCAGCGGTCAAAGCGGGAAAGGCGTAGCAGGTCGGTGGTATATTTCAAATCTTGTGGAATGGCGGACGCGCCGGCAATGATGTTGAACAGCAAATACCATTGCGTGCCGATGAGCATCAATCCGACGGCGGCGATGTTCAATCCGCTCGGGACGCGCAAAAGGGCCAAAAGCAGCACCGGAAAGAGCGCAGTAGCCGGAATCGAGGCCAATACCTGCACGATGGGTTGCAAGAGTCTGGCCCAACGTGGATTGACGCCGATGACCACGCCGACCGGGATCGTCCAGGCCAGCGCGAGGCCCAGGGCCGCCGCCACGCGTAGGAAGGTGTAGAATAGGCCCAGGCCAATTTGCGCCCAGACGGTTTGGGGAATAGCCCTCAGGATGACTGCTGCCAGGTAAGCCGTGTAGGCCAGCGCTAACGCTAGGCCCACGCCCAGCCCGATGATCCAGCCTGACACCCGCGCCTTTCCAACCGATTCGGTCGGGCCGATGTAGGTCACCCTGCGACGCTGAGGGCGATTGCTCCGACGGCGGGCCGACAATTGCCGCCCCTGCTCGGTGATATATTTGACCAGTCGCGCGCGCTGCCACAGATCGAGAAACCAGGATGTCGGCAGCGTTTCACTCTCCGTCGTCTCCATCTTGAACTTGTTGGCCCAGGCGATGAGCGGCCGCCACAGGCATTGATCGAGCAGGATGATCACCGTGACGAGCGTCCCCAGGCCGAGCAGTGTGGCGGATAGATTGCCGCGATTGGCGGCGGTTTGCAGATAGGAGCCGAGGCCCGGCAGGCGGAAGTCGCGGTCGCCAACCTGAAAAGTCTCGGCCGCCATGAGGAAGAACCAGCCGCCGGCCCAGCTCATGATGCTATTCCAGAGCAAGCCGATGGCGGCAAAGGGCAGTTCCAACGTTTTGAAACGCTGCCACGGGCTGAGCCGAAAAATAGCGGCAGCCTCCCGCAGTTCCGTAGGCAGGGTCGTCATGGATTGGTAGAAACTGAAGGTCATGTTCCAGGCTTGCGACGTAAAGATGAGGATGACGGCAGCCAACTCGGCCGCCAGATTTTGGGACAAGACCGCGTTGAGGCCCAATAAGACTACGGGCAAGAAGGACAGGATAGGCACGCTTTGGAGAATGTCCAGGAGGGGCATGAGCAGCGCGCGAGCGGTGTGGTTGCGGGAGGCGGCGTAGCCGTAGGTGAGGCTGAAGAGGAGCGAGATACAGTAAGCCGCCGTCATGCGGCCGATGGAGAGCAAGGTGTACCAGGGCAACGCCCGCGGCGCGAGGGAGATTTCCGGGCCGGCGATAATGATGGGGGTGGTAAGAGCCAGACGCACCCCCAAATAGAGCAAGCCAACCAAACCCAAAAGAATCAGGCCGTCGCCCGGGGTGAGGGGGGGATTCTCGGTATAGGCCGGGCTGAAGCGAAAACGCGGCATAGACGCCTCCCAGGCGCGCCTGAGTTAACTACCGCGGTCGTCAGTCACCGACCATCCGAGTGGCGGATGCGAGTTTTACCGGCGGGCTGCGGTTCACGTCAATACGGGCGGATTATAACATAGGCAGTGGGGGAGGGCCTATGGTCAGACAGGGGGCAGGGCGCAGATGGAAACTGCGGTTGCAGGGGGAGGCGCGGTGTGAGGGCTCAGGGGGCGCGGCCTAATTCGCGCTCGCGGGCGAGTTGGCGGTAGTTGGTGTTGACGAATTCGAGCGATTGGTGACGGAAGTAGGTGTCGTACAACTCGGCGTAGTGCCCGCCCTGGGCCAGGAGTTGCCGATGATTGCCTTGCTCGATGATGCGCCCTTTCTGCAAGACGATGATGCGATCGGCCGAACGCACAGTGGAGAGGCGATGGGCGATGATCATAGAGGTGCGGCCACTCATGATGAGCGTGAGCGCCTGTTGGATTTGGGATTCGGTGAAGGGGTCTATGTTGGCGGTGGCTTCGTCGAGGGCGAAGATGGAGGGATTGGTCACCAGGACGCGGGTGAGGGCGACAAGCTGGCGCTGACCCATGGAGAGGCGGTTGCCGCGCTCACCGACCGGGCTGTTCAGGCCATGCGGCAGAGTGTCTAGCCATTCGCCCTGACCGATGCGCTGGGCCATCGCCAGGATTTCGGCGTCCGTGGCGGCGGGACGACCATAGCGGATATTGTCGGCGATTGTGCCGTCGAAAAGGAAGGGGGCCTGGGAGACAATGCCCAGGCGGGCGCGATAGCTGTGCAGGTCGAAGGTGCGGATGTCGCGCCCGTCAATGAGGAGTCGACCGGCTTGAAATTCGTAGTAACGGGCCACGAGTTTGATGAGGCTGGATTTGCCGGCGCCGGTGTGGCCGACGAAGGCGACGCTTTCGCCGGGCTGGATATCCAGGTTGAAGTCAGTCAATACGCTCTCGCCGCGTTTGTAACTAAAGGTGAGATGGTCGAAGGTGATGCGGCCCTGGAGGGAGGAGATGGTTTCGGCCGAAACCTGTACCACACTCGGTTCGACATCTATCAGGGCAAAGACGCGCTCCACTGCCGATAAACCCTGTTGAAACTGGCTCCAAAAGGCCGACAGATTCATGATGGGAAACCAGAAACGGTCAACGGCGGTGACGAAAAGATACCACGCGGCCAGGGTGATGACGCCTTTGATGGCGGCCGCGCCGCCCAAATAGACCAAAAGGGCCACGCCGATGCCGGAAAGGACGTTGAGGGTGGGAAAAATGTTGGAGAGGATTAACCCGCGCCGCACATTGATATGATAGGATTGTTGATTGATGTGGGTAAAGTCATTGTAGATGGCTTGTTCTTGCCGGAAGTTCTTGGCGACAGCTATGCCGGTGACGGCTTCCTGGATGGCGCGGTTGACTTCGCCCATGACGCGCGAGGATTGGCGGGTGGCGCGGCGGGCGGCGCGGCGGAAGGCGGTGGCGGCTGCGACCACGAAGGGGGCCATGACCAGGACGGCCAGGGTTAGCCGCCATTCAATGGTGAAGAGCAAGGTGATGAGCAAGAGGGCGGTGGTGAGTTGGGTGACCAGGTCAAGAGAGAGTTCCACGATTCGGCCGAATTCGTCCGTATCATTCGTGATGCGGCTGACAATTCGCCCGGAGCTAAACTCGTCATAAAAGGCCAAATCCTGGCGAGCGGAGGCGCTAAAAGCGTCGGTGCGCATAGCCAGCACAATGTCTTGAATGACCTGGGTCGTGAGCAGACGGCGCACCCAATTCAGTCCCCAGGTGGCAATGCCGACGACAAAAATGACGACGATTAACCAGGGTATCCAAGCGACGTTCCCGCTCTCATTGACCACGGCCACGCCGCGCGCCACAATCAGCGGCGGGATGGCGCCGAACACCGCCAGGATGATGAGGGCGAGGCTGATGATGATGACTTTGCGCCGCTGAGCGCGGAAGTAACCCACCACGCGCCCCACCAATTCCCGGTCGGTATATTGTCGGTCGTAGGCTTCGGCATCCAGGCCGCCCATCATTGCGCCCATACGCGCCACTTAAAGAATCCTTTGCCCGAACAACGACGCCACGAGTTCGACGGCTAGTTCGGCAGTGCGATTGTGTTGGTCAAGAATCGGGTTGATCTCAACCACATCTAGCGAGCGCACGCGATGGCTGTCGTGCAAAATCTCCATCAACAGATGCGCCTCCCGATAGCTCAGGCCGCCCGGCACCGGCGTGCCGACGCCGGGGGCGACATCGGGATCGAGACTGTCCATATCCAGACTGACATGCAGGCGCGGGATGTGGCGCAGGCGGTCAATGGCTTGCCGGGCCACGGTTGCCATGCCCATTTCGTCAATATGGCGCATGGTGAAGATGGCTGCGCCGCTGCGTAACAGGCGTTGCCGTTCGCTCGGATCGAGGTCGCGGATGCCGATCTGGACGATTTGGGCGGGGTGGATTTTGGGGCCGGGATAGCCCAGGTTGACCAGCGACTCCGGCCCATCGCCGGTTAGAATCGCCACGGGCATCCCATGAATATTGCCGGAGGGAGAAGTGTCGGGGGTGTTGAAGTCGCCGTGGGCGTCAATCCAGATCAGCCCGACGGCTTCCGCCTGCGCGGCGGCGGCCACCGTGCCGATGCTGATGCTATGATCGCCGCCCAGGTAAAGGGCAAAGTCGTGCTCGGCGGCGCAATTTCGGCCGAAATCATACACCGCCTGGCAGACGCTCTCCACGGCTTTCAAGCGGCGCGCCTTGCCCACCACGACCTCTTCTTCCGGGTTAGGCACGGCCACATTGCCGTGATCATGCACCGTGCAACCCAGGCGCTCCAAACGCGCTTGCAGGCCGGCATAACGCACCGCGCTGGGCCCCATATCCACACCGCGCCGACTCTGGCCCAGGTCCATGGGCACGCCTAAAATTTGTATCGTCTGTGTCACAAACCTTATCCTGGCGCGTCTTTGGGTCGTTCGCCCAACGACGCGCTTACGGGGTCTATTGTGGCGCATTCACCACGGACTCGCAAACATTTCCACTTTGCCGGCTTCGAGCGGCCCCTAAATGCGTTGATAATTTCGAAGAGCATGAACCGGATGCTTGTCCGCCGCCGGACACGACAACTGCGCTAACTATTAGGAGTAATACTGCCGGCCTTTCGATAGGGAGGGGGGAATGTCCTGCGTTTTGTTGTCTGGGGCGAGGGGCATATAATTCCGGCATGGCGTATTGGGACATTTATGACGTGCGACGGCTGGCCTGGCCGACGGATTGGGGGGAGATTTTCGGCCGAAACGCCCCTCTTTTCCTCGAAGTCGGCTTCGGCAATGGCGATCATCTCATTCACCTGGCCGCGCGCTACCCCGATTGCAACCTGATCGGCCTGGAAATCTCCCAACCGTCGTTGCGCAAAGCCGGCAGCAAAGTCCGGCAAGGCGGGTTGCGGCATGTGCGCGTGGTCTACAGCGCAGCGCAGGCCTTCCTGTGGCTGGCCTGTCCGCCGGCGGCGTTGCAGCAACTCCATATCAACTTTCCCGATCCCTGGCCGAAGGAAAGCCATCATGGGCGCCGACTCATCAGCCCGGAGTTCTTGCATCTGGCGGCGACGCGGATGCCGGCGGGGGCGTGGCTGAATATCGCCACCGACCATGCCGAGTATCAAGCGGTCGTGGCGGCGTGTTTAGAAAGCACGCCCTATTTTCACAGCCGCCGG
>JAYRVN010000032.1:0-3245 GCA_041918535.1 Chloroflexota bacterium | reverse complement strand
CCAGTCGGTTGTAACCGAAGGTCATGTTGCGCAACTCCAGGCGACCGGTTAGTTTTGTTTCGGTCTCGGTATCGGCCGAAAATTCTTGGCCGGCGTGCACATCCGTCTTGTATTTGAACACATCATCGAGGCGATTCATTTCGCCTTGCGCTTGCTGTAGACGGGTGCCCAGGTTGACCAGCTGGTTCACAGGCATCATAAAGGCGGCAACAAGAGCCTGGAAAGCGATCAACTCTCCGATAGTCAGTTGGCCGTTAACGATGCGCAGCCCCCCTAGCGTGATGACGATAGCAAGATTGATGCTGGATAAGATAGTCGGCACGGCCGAAGACAATTCGTTGGTCACGCTTAATTCCTGCTCGGCGTTGATCGCCTTGGCTTGCGTGCCGGCCCAACGAGCAAAGAAATCCGACTCGCGTCCGGTGGCTTTGAGCGTTTCCATCATTTGCAAGCCGCTGAAAGCTACCGACATAAACTGGCCCTGTTCTGTTAGCAAGCGCTGATTGGCATCCACCCGTCGCCGGGCAAAATAGCGCATGGAAAACAGGTTGATGAGGGCAAAGATAACGCCGACCGCGGTCAACAACACATCGTAGCGCACCATCAAGATGCCATAGAAAACAATCAGGGCAATATTGATCAGATTGGTAGCCACCTCGCCTGAGAGGAGGCGGGCGATATTATCATTCAGGCCGACGCGGTTGCTGATGTCGGCCGCTCGCCGCTGGTTGAAGAAATCAATGGGCAAGCGCAAAACATGCCAGAAGAATCGGCTGGAAGATGCGATGGATAGTTTCGTTTCCAGACGCAGAAGGTAATGCTGTTGCAGCCAGGTGAGTATGGCGACAACCACAACGGTCAAGCCCATGGCTATCAGTAAAGGCTTTAGCCAGTTTTCGAAGCCGGCTACCAAATATTGGTCAATAAAGATGCGCGTGTAGGCCGGGATTATGAGGCCAAGAATGGTGAGGAGGAGACTGGCGATTAAGAGATAGGCAACGGCCGACCACGACCCTTGTACGCGTTGGCCGAGCGCACTGAGCAAAGATGGCCGGCGGCCACCCTTGACGAAGTCCGGGCCTGGCTCAATCAATAAGACGACGCCGGTGAAAGCGTTATCGAACTCATCATACGTGACGGTGCGTGGGCCGGTGGCCGGGTCATTCAGGTAGACTTTGTCCCGGCCAAACCCTTCGACGACCAGGAAATGATTGAAGTTCCAGAAGATGATAACAGGCATCTTGGCAGTGAAGAGCTTTTCCGGGGCCTGTTTGCGTCCTTTGACAACGAACCCATAACCTCGGGCGGCCTGCGCCAGGTGATTGGCTTTGCTGCCATTGCGCGACACACCGCAAGCCGTGCGCAATTCCTCCAGGGACACGACACGGCCGTAGTAGCCCATGACGATAGCCAGGGCGGCGGCGCCACACTCAACGGCTTCCATTTGCAGGACGGTTGGGGTCTTGACACGTCGTGTGCGTTGCGGAGCGCGTTTGAAACGCGAGAACCAGTTGGAAGGAGTGGAAGAGGTGGTCATAGGAGATTCCGCGACTGAATGGGTTATGCAGGCCGACTATTGGGAGAAGACGAGGGCATAGGGGCGCTGGATATTGACGACGATTTGACCGGTGGCGGGTGTGCCGCCGCGAATGGCGGCCGGCGGGCCATCGGCTGTCGTCCATAGATAGCCACTGGGGGTTTCGGCCGAAACAAACTCCCCTCTTACCTCGATGATTAAACCCTGCGCCGCCAGCGATTGCGCTAACGCGTCGTTGCCCAAAGCCGTCGCCATGTCTGCCTGCGTGACGGGCGCACTACCCACCTGGATTACCCGCCCCAGCATGAACCCATATTGCTCCGGCCGAAAAGAGATCGGCGCTACCCGAAGCGTCTGCCCGACACGAATGCGCTGACCATCGCGCAACGAAACGTAGAGCACGGCTTCCAAGGTATCCCCGGCGCCGCCCGTCGTTGTCAACACACCACTCCCGGTCACAGTGGTTTGGATGGTAGAGACGAAACCCCACACCAAGACCGCCCCCAGCAACAGGACAAACGCCAACAACGCCAGCCAGCTACGCGGCGACGTGACGGTGAGCAAGGTGTCCAGTTGTTCCGGCGACTTCAGCTTATCCAATAACTTCTTGCGAAAAATCGGCTGATCATCAATATCATCAATGTTGGCGGCAGGCACAGGGGCAGGCATAAGGCATCTCCTTGGTGCATCCAGGCGTCAAGCCAGGTCACTCGACGACGCTGCAAAACTCCTCTAAGCTGAGCTGAGACAATTGCGCCAGTTGGCGCCGATATTCGGCCGATTCCGTTAGCGGCAGCCGGCGGTCCCACAAAACCAGGCGATCAACCGCTTCGATCACCAGCGGCTGTAAGAGGGCAAAAGCTTCGGCCGATAACTCTTCCCGATAGTTCTCTAGCCGCCCGCCCGCTCGGTACACCGGGTAGGCCTCCAGACCCAAGAAATGCAACAGCCAGTCGGCGCGAAACTGTCCGTTCACTACGCGCAGCGCATGAAAATCGGCCAACAGTTCATCAAACAGGGTGTGCCGGGCGCGATCACGCTGTTGTAGGAGAAAATAGTGGGCGTTCTCATGTTCGCGGCGCAGCGCCAGCGACATCTCTCGCCACGACCCGGCCGATAGACCCAGGGATTCGGCCGAAACGCCGCTATACGGCCCTTCCGAGAGGATCAAGAACGTATCCTGATACAATGCTTTCACCGGCGCGATCTGTTGCCGGAATTCCTGCGCCCACGCGCCCATATCCATCCGACCACCGCGCTCGACCAGCCAGGCCGCCTGCAAATCGCGAATTCGCCCCCAGTGAACATAACCGGCAATCAGGCAAGCCCCCATCGAAGGCGGCACCGGCTGCGGTTCGTTTTGGTAAGCCAACGCCTGCACCAAGCTTTCAAAATCCGGGCGATGCCCGGTCTGTAAGATAGGCAGCGGGCCGCCCAAACCGGCAAACAGGTAACAAGTCAACGCTTCCGGCTGCTGGAGCGTCAGACCGGCGCTTGGGGCGGGGATGCTCCCGCGCTGCACTGCCGCTTGATAACTCGCCGTTCGGCCAATGCCGGCTTCGATAGGAAAATTGAGTTGAACCAGTCGCTCGCGCAGCACGGGCAGCACCGGCTGAGTGCGCGCCAATCGGATGACTTCCTGCCAGGCCGGCGTGCGCCAATCCAATGTCGGCCCGCCGGACAGCGGCCGGTTATCCGGCGGCGCGTT
>JAYRVN010000031.1:0-4544 GCA_041918535.1 Chloroflexota bacterium | reverse complement strand
TGCGCATCTACGAAAATCTGGCCGTCGTCAGCCGCGTTTACACCTTGCCGCGCACGGCGGCGCGCTGTGTGACGGATGCACTGCCCTGGCTGACGCAGGCCGACCCGCGCCAATACATCTTCGTCGAGGCGGAGGCGTCGGCTTGCTCGCCCACGCCGCAACCGGGCATATTGGCGCCGGCCGTCATCACCGCCTACAGCAACCTGGAAGTTTCGGCCGATGCCGTCATCGATGCCCCCGCCTGGTTGGCGCTGAATGACACGTTCCAGACGGGCTGGAAAGCCTTTGTGCGCCCCCAGGGGGCCGGGCCTGAAGCCGAACAAGAGACGCCGATCTATCGCGTCAACGGCAATTTTCGCGGCGTTTTCCTGCCGGAGGCCGGGGCCTATAGCGTGCGCTGGCGCTACGCCCCTCTCACCTTCAAATTGGGCGGGCTGACCAGTTTCATGGCGGTTATCATCCTTACCTTCGCCGGGGGGGTGTGGCTATGGCGACGCTACTACCACCTGGGGCGAGAGATGAACACCACGCAGAGCGTGGCTAAGAACAGCCTCGTGCCGATGGCGCTAAACCTGTTTAACAAGCTGATTGATTTCGTCTTTGCCGCCTTTTACCTGCGCGTTTTAGGCCCGGCTGAAAGCGGCGCTTACGCTACCGCCATCGCCATTGTTTTGTGGTTTGAAATCGTAGCGAACTGGGGCTTGAACACCTTTCTTATCCGCGAGGTGTCGCTGGATCGGTCGCGCGCCGGCCATTACTTGGTCAATTCGACGGCGTTGCGGGCCTTCACCACCCTGATCGGGGCGTTGCCGGTGTTGGCCTATGTGGGAGCGATTGGCCTGACCGGTAATCCGCTCAGCCGCGACATTCTGTTGGCGATCAGCCTGTTGGCGCTGGGCATGGTATTTTCGGGCATGGGGCAGGGAGTGGCGGGGTTGTTTTATGCGTATGAATCGGCCGAATATCCTGCCGCCATCGCCACCGTCACCACTATCCTCAAAGTCGGTTTTGGCGTCATGCTTCTCCTGCTCGGCGCGAGTTATCTCGGCCTGGCGGCCGTTTCCATCCTGGTCAACGCCATCACCTTGATCCTTCTATTCGGTCTGGCCTGGCGACTCTTCCCCCTGCGCGCCCAGCCCTGGCATCTGGATTGGGCCTTGCAACGACGGATGCTGGTCATCAGCTACCCGCTCATGCTCAATCATTTGCTCGCCACCATCTTCTGGCAAATTGACGTGCCGTTGCTGCGCCAATTCAACGGCGAAACGGTTGTCGGTTGGTACAACGCCGCTTACAAATGGGTCAACGCCTTCAACGTCATCCCGGCCTTTTTCACGTTTGCCCTTTTCCCCATCCTTTCGCGCCAGGTTCACACCTCTCTGCCAGATGCTCGCCGCACCTTCCGCCTATCCGTCAAGCTCCTGGTGCTGGTAGCGCTGCCGTTGGCGGTCATCGTCACCTGGCTCGCTAATTTGATGATGGGCACGCTCGGCGGCGCGGAATTTCTGCCGGATGGCGCGATTGCTTTGCGCCTGGTCATCTGGTCTATCCCCATCGGCTGGATCAACAGCGTTACCAACTATATGGTCATTTCGTTAGGGTTAGAGCGACGTCTGACGCTGGCTTTCATCCTGGGCGTCAGCTTCAATATCATCGCCAACCTCATCTTCCTGCCGTCGTACAGTTATGTGGCCGCCTCGATCATCACCATCTTGTCGGAATTGGTGTTGTTGCTGGCCTTCAACCACTTTCTGCGCCAACGTCTGGCGTCCATTCAGTGGGTCGGGTTACTTTGGCGGCCGGCGCTGGCCGGCTTGCTGATGTCAGGCGGCGTGTGGTTAGGGGCGCAGGTATCGCTGCTGCTAGGAATCACGCTAGGCAGCGTGATCTACGTTGTGGCCGCCGGCGTTTTGCGAGTGTTCAGCCCGGAAGAACGGAAAATCCTCAGCCTGTTAACGCCCGAACCTATCCGGCGGCGCTGGCCGAACGCTCGATAAGCCCACCAGCGCGCTATGGCAAGCGCGGCTACGCAATGTCCGGGGGCCGGCGAGGAGATCGGCTACGGCAAGCGCTATTTGTCGGCGTATTTCTTTTCTCCGGCGCGGATCGCTACTTTGAGCCAGTTTTCGAGCGGAGGCAGGGGGCAACTGTAGTACGGGGAGTAGGCACAATAAGGATTATAGGCGAAATTAAAGTCGAGGCGCAGACGTGTGGGGGAGAGTTGCCAGAGACCCGGCCGATGGTTGTCTAGATAGCGTCCCGCACCGTAGGTCTCTGCGCCGTTGGTGGCGTCTTTGAAGGGCAGGAAGAGGTCGTAGCCGTCTTCATCACTGTAGATAGTCAATTCGGCCGAAATTCCATCCAGCCTGAAAGCGAATTGTCCCCACCGCCGGTACTCCACCGTGTCGCCCGAACTGGTCTGCATGGAGACCGCCGGCCCATCCTCCGGGAAAAGCGCTATCTCTGCCTCAAAGACATAAGCGGG
This sequence comes from Chloroflexota bacterium, assembly GCA_041918535.1. Taxonomy (GTDB): domain Bacteria; phylum Chloroflexota; class Anaerolineae; order Promineifilales; family Promineifilaceae; genus DAOTXO01. Next base: position 2,059 of record JAYRVN010000031.1, on the reverse strand, counting down.
GTTTTCGGGGTAGTACTTCAGGCCGTCAAACCGGGCGCGCTCCTGTCGGTCAAGCGGAGATTGGGCATGTTGCCGCATGAATTCATCAATTTGTCGCCGGAAATCAGCTAGCGGGTAAGACATGGATGTCGCTCCTGGATGATGGCCGCAACTAATCCGGATGCGTCAACCGACGCCCGACCGGGTCAAAGCGGTTTACCTAGTTTTATCCCAGTTGGCGGATGGCGGCTATCATTTAGGCGAGAACGTTAGCCGGTCGGCAAGATGGCAGTTTGGACTATAATCCAGCGCATGATCTATGTAGACGTGTCGGCGGCGGTGCATGGCCGGGCCGGATTGGGACGTTATGCCGCGCATCTAGCCCAGGCGTTGGCTTTGGCCCAACCGGGGCGCATCGGCCTGTTTCATAATTTGGGGCGCGGTGGAGAAATACCGGCCGGTTTGCAGGGGCTGCCGCGCCGGTCGGTGAACTGGGGCTATAAACCGTGGCGGATGGCCGTGCTGATGGGGCAATTCGGCCGAATTCCCTTCAATCGCCTCTTGCCTGAGGCTGAACTCTTCCATGCCACCGAGCATCTGCTCATGCCTCTCCATAACCTGCCCGCCGTCCTCACCGTACACGATCTCATCTTCAAACTCTTCCCCGACTACCACAAAAAACTTAACTATTACTACCTGAATTGGGCCATGCCCCTTTTCTGCCGCCGCGCCGACGCCATCATCGCCGTCTCAGAGGCTACCCGGCGGGACATCGTGGCCCACTATGGCCTTGATCCTGCTAAAATTCATGTGGTGTACGAAGCCGCCTCCGCCCATTTCCAATTGCCCACCCCGGCTGACGTTGCGCAGGCGCGCCGCCAATACCACCTGCCCGACCGCTTTTTGCTGCATCTGGGCACGCTTGAGCCGCGCAAAAACTTGTCCCGCCTGTTGGCCGCGCTGGTCGAACTGCGCCGCGACCGACCCGACTTGCATCTGGTTTTGGCCGGGGCGCGGGGCTGGTTGATGGAGGCGTTCTTCGCGCGCCTGGCGGAGCATGATCTGGCGGCCGTGGTGCATCCGCTGGGATGGGTGCCGGACGAGACGCTGCCGGCCGTGATCGCGGCGGCCGATTTGGCCGTGCAGCCCAGTCTGTACGAAGGCTTTGGCTTGCCGCTCCTGGAGCAGATGGCCTGTGGTCAGGTGGTGGCCGCCAGCCGCGCCGGCAGTCTGCCGGAAGTGGGGGGCGAAGCAGTGGCTTACTTCGATCCGCTCGATACGGCGGAGATGGCAACCGTTATCGGGCGGTTGCTCGACGACCGCGACGAATATGCGCAGCGCCGCCGGTTGGGTCTGGCGCAGGCGCAACGCTTCAGTTGGGAGCGGGCGGCGCGGGAGACGTGGGCAGTTTATGCACAGTTCCTCGGATAGCGCCGCCAAGCGCGGCCGCCGGTTGCGGCGCTGGGGCGCGCTGCTGGCGGTGTGGCTGACGTTTCTGGGCCTGGGCGGCCTCTATGGGTTCACCCTGGCGCGCGCGCCGGTGTTGGGCGACCCGACGGAATACACGTATGTGGCGCATGTTTTAGGCAGCGCCCATCCGCCCGGCTACGCCCTGTTGACTTTGTTGGGCAAGCTGTTCCAAACGCTTGTGCCGTGGGGAGATAACGCCTGGCGGATGCATTGGTTGGGGGCGGCAGCGGCGTTGACGGCCGGGGCGTGTGTGCTGGGGACGGTGCGGACGGCGACGAGCGGGACAGGGAAATGGGGTCTGGCGGCGGCGCTATGGGGTGTTTGGACGGTGGGCGCGGCAGCCGATTTCTGGCAACACGCCATCCACGCTAACCCGCATATCCTGACGGCGGCTTTTCTGGGGCTGCAATTGTTGACGTTGACGCGCTGGTATGCCGGCAGCGATAATCGCTGGTTGTATGTCTGGTGTCTGGTGGTGGGACTGGGAGTGACGCATCATCCGCTGACGGTGGTGGCGTTGCCGGCGGAAGGGTTGTTTGTGATCGGGATTCGGCCGAAAATCCTCCTTTCCCTCCGCGTATGGCTCACAGGCGCCGCCTGCGCCCTGCTC
>JAYRVN010000030.1:0-3604 GCA_041918535.1 Chloroflexota bacterium | reverse complement strand
GGACGCGATTTATCCTGGCGGCGTGTCATCGGCCGAGCGGCGAGTTCGTGGGCTACACCGAACTGATCTGGTATGGTTTTCAGCCGCAGTTCTTGTGGCAAGAAGATACGGTAGTTGCCCCAGAGCATCGTCATCGCGGCTTGGGTCGCTGGCTGAAGGCGGCGAATCTGCGGCGGGTGATGGCCGAGCGACCGGAGGCACAACGTATTCGTACTGGTAATGCCGGCTCGAACACACCGATGTTAGCGATCAATCACGAGATGGGGTTTCGGCCGATTTTTACCAATGCCATCGTCCAAATCCCCACCGCCGCCGCGCGCGCCTACCTGACTGAACGCGCTTCATAGTTTTTGCGCTGTGTCACCCACCCGAATGATGCCCGGTTCGACCACCCGGGCGTTGATTCCGCGTAGGCGGAGTTGTTTGCCCACCGGTGAATTGACGAAATTGAGCGCCTCCGGTCCAAAACGCGCCATGAATTTCTTGCAGCCGGTGTGCGGCAGCGGGGTGACTTCCAGCACCGCCGTGCCAAGCGCCAGCCGGGTTCCTGGCGGCAGATTCTCAAGGCTCAAATCCAAATCCACAAACAGTTGATCGCCGGCCAACGGCCAGCGCGTTTCGTCCGGCGCTAACAGGCTGATCACGCGAGAATTCATGATGGTGAGTTGCTTATCAGGCTGTGGCGACCCATCAGGCGTGCGCGTGCTGCCGCGCATTCTCCAATTATCGCCCACCAGACCCTCAACCGGGTTCAGCTCCCCTTCTGCCAGGATTTCGCGCGCGTCAATTCGGGGCCGGCGGACAATCAACGCCAGCTTGCCGCCATCTCTGGGCGACTGGCGGATTTCATCCAGTCCCGCTTCAAGCTCTTTCATGGTTAAGAACGGTATCTCAGCTAGCATTTCTCTCACCGCTAAATCAAGGTGATAGGTTGGAACCTCAGACCACGCTGTGACCGGAAACCCGGGTCGGCCGGGCCGTCAGCGCCTGGACTTCCGTCGCCGGCAAGGTCTGCGGGAGATGAGTGAGCTGGAAATGCACATTGAGCACAGCCAGATACAACAGTAAGGCCGTCGCCTGATGCAGAAGGGCCAGCGCGACCGCCACATGGAACCAGACCACACTAACACCCAAAGTGATTTGCAGGCAAACGAGGAGCAAGGCCAGGCGTACTGCCGGCATGGCCGATTGTCTGTCGGCGCGGCGACGCACTGCGCCCCACACGGCGATAATCGCCAAGAGCACGCCAAAGGCAAACCAGCGATGAACGAAATGGACGGTGGGCATGGTTTCGATCAGGTTGCGCCACCAGGGTTGTACCACTGACAGTAAGCCCGGCGGCACGAGATAACCAAACATACGCGGCCAGGTGTCGGAGACATGCCCCGCCTTTAAGCCGGCTACCAAACCGCCATAGGCGATTTGCACGACCAGGGCGGCGATCATCAGGCGTGACAGCCAGATAGGCCAGCCGGTTAAAACGCTGGTCGGTTGGCTCGGCGCACGTCTCAAGGTGAGCGTCATCCAGAAAGCGAGTCCCAAGAGCAGCAAGGCTAACACCAGGTGCAGTGTCAGCCGGAAATGACTCACCGCCGGACGATCTACCAACCCGCTGCTGACCATGTACCACCCCATGAAGCCCTGTACGCCGAACAGGATGATCATGAGCCAATACCGCCCAGACTGTCGCCAGGTAAGGACGCCACGCCAGAGGAATACCAAGAGAGGGATGGTGACGATTAGCCCTGCAAGACGCGCAACCAGGCGATGGATGAATTCAACATAGAAGATCTGCTTGTATTCGGCCAGCGTCATGCTGCTGTTAACCTTTTGGAATTCCGGCGTTTGCTGGTATTTGGCGAATTCCGCCTGCCAGGCCTCGTGGCCGATAGGCGGGATAACCCCGCTGATGACGTTCCATTCGACAATGGACAGACCTGAACGGGTCAGGCGCACATAGCCGCCGAAGACTACCATAAACACGATCAAGCCACATACGAGCGTTAACCAGCCGGCAAGGCTGCGTCGGGCTGATTCGGTCATAACTTACTCCTTGACACCCACCGCTGCTGTGGTGAAACGGGGGTTTGATTTGACAGGTGTATTTTCCTCCGCTTGGCGCTTGTCGGCAATTCTTCTCAGGAAAGGTAAATTCGGCCGAAAATGAAGCCTGCGTCAGCCTGAGCCAATGTGGACGGACCACTCCGTGTGATTCACGATTTTGATTTGCCCATTTCAATTGGAACGTTATACTAGGAGCCAATCCTTCCATTCAGCTTGGTCAAAAATCGGCGGCCGGCTCAGGCCGACGCCAACACAGAAACTTCGCATATACCGGGATAGCTGTAGGTCATGCACAGATTGAAGGCGTAACACTCCAATGGAATCAAACCGTGTTTCTTCCTGTGATTCCAGCTACCCTCACGCCGTGATGTCCATCAACCCGCGCCACCTGGTCGAGCGCTTGCCGCGCCCGTCTGCCTGGGGATACCTCGAAAGACTGGCCGGCCATCACCGGAAAAAGGAGGCGCTTCGCACACATTATTGAAAACCGACTCCCATCCAGCACGGCCATCAACCCATCGGCTTTGGCGAGGCACGTACATAGCCACTCTAAGTCTCTAACGGAGGAGAAAGGACATGACAAAGCGCATCGTATTCGTAGTTAGTCTGTTGATTTTGGGAGTAGTTCTAGTTGCTTGCGGCACAAGCGGCTCAGCCACGCCCCAGACCGTCGAGGTGACGGTGGAAGTGACCCGCCTGGTGGAAATGACCGCGCCGGCGGCCCCGCCGGTGGCTGTGACATTTGCCGGCGCCGGCGATACACTCAAGACCGTGCAAGATCGCGGCACGCTAAAATGCGGCGGCAACGCCAATGTGCCGGGCTTTGGCTACCTGGACCCCGACAGTGGCAGCTTCAGCGGCTTTGACATTGATTTCTGCAAAGCCATTTCCGCCGCCATCTTTGGCGAGGGTGGGGCTGAGAAAAATGAGATCACCCCAACGACCGGTCAATCCCGTTTCCCCATTCTGCAATCCGGGGAAATTGACGTGTTGATTCGCAATACCACCGAAACGTTTAGCCGTGATACGGCCCTGGGTTTCGATTTCGCGCCGGTGACGTTCTATGATGGGCAAGGCATGATGGTGCGCAAAGATAGCGGCATTGAGGCGTTAACAGACCTGGAAGGTGGGACGGTGTGCGTCCAGGCCGGCACGACGACGGAGAAAAATCTGGCCGAATATTTCCAGACGATTGGCGTCAATATCGAGTCTAAAGTCTTCCCTGATGCGCCTTCTACGCTAGAAGCGTATGATAGCGGTGCGTGCGATGGCTTCACCACCGATAAGTCCGGCCTCGTTTCCAACCAGATTTTGTTAACAGACCCGACCGCGCATAAGATTCTGGCCGAGGATATGTCACGCGAGCCGTTGGCGCCCTTGACGCGGCATGGCGATAACAACTGGAACGATGTGGTATCCTGGGTTGTGCAATGTACGTTTAACGCTGAATACCTGGGTGTGAGCCAGGCGAACGTGGACGACATGTTAGGCGGCGACAACCCTGTTGTGTCTGACTTGTTGGGCGAGACGGGCGACCTGG
>JAYRVN010000029.1:0-12918 GCA_041918535.1 Chloroflexota bacterium | reverse complement strand
TTATATTATGGAGCAGGATTACACCGGAGCCATACCTGGCGAACCCAATCCAGAAGTCTATGCCTCCGGGCCATGGCCTTATTTGGACTGGCCGGCCTACGTTTACTGGTGGCATCAGACGCATTAGAAACGTTTAATCGCGGACCGACTGATCGGTTGCCTATAACCCCGGCCTTCACCTAAGGTCGGGATTTTGTCTTTCGTTGCCGGATTGGTGTCCGGCGACCAAGAAGGCGTCCAGATGTTGCCCGATCGCTTGCAGGGCCTCCGGGCGCGTGGTGTAAGAGGGGCTGGCTGTCTCCTGGTCGAGAGTCAGGCGCACAAGTTGTGCCAGGCGTAGCAGATGCAGGTGATGGGTAACCGTCGGTGGACGTAGACGCAACTTGCGCGCCAGTTCGGCGGGCGTGTGCGGTTCCACACTCAGATAACGCAAGATACGCAAGCGGGTCGGATCGGCCAGGGCCTTGAGTTGGCGATAGAGCGTCTCCGGCACGGGGTCGCCCGGCACGAGCGACATCTCGGCCGGACGCGCGCCAAACAGCACGATATGGCGTTGTGGCGTCAATTCCCCATGGATGAGCAACGGCGTGGCCCAGAAGGAGGGGGCCAGCGCCAGTTCCGACACAGCCGGAAAGGCGGCATAACTCACGCCTTGCGACAAATCTTCCAGTAATGCAGTCAAGGTTAGGGTTTGGGCCAACGCCTGGGCGTGCGTCAGCGCAGCTTGCAGCGCCGGTTGAATGCGCCGTTCTTCTTCGGCAAAGAAGACTTCGTAATAGGCTTGCAGCGCCGCCGGCAACCGTTCGCCGAATTCGTCGCGGCGCGCCCACCATTCAACCATGGCCGGCAGCCATTGGGGATTGGGGTGTCGCACGGTTTGCGTGAGTCGGCGCAGGTTATCCAAATCATCGGGGGTCCAGCGACCGCGCGCTGCGATTGCCTGCAGGTGGGGGAGGATATGGCAAGTATCGTTTTCGGCCGAAAATTCACTCAACGCCGGCAAGCGCTCAGCTACAGGCAACCGGTTCAGCGCACTCAACAGCGTCAGGCTATCTTTCGGCGCGGGCAAGCCGTGCAACCAACCTAACGGCGCCCAGAGAAAACGCGTAATAGATTGCAGAAAATCCCGGTGTTCGCCTGCCAACCGCGACCGCACCCCGGCCGCCCAGGAACCGCGCACCTCCCAACGCTCCGGCTCATGCAGCACGCGCAGACTCATAAAAAAATCATAGGCTGGCCCGATATCCCAGAGCAAGGCGGTGGTTGGTGACATAAGCGTGATACGTAGGCGCGGCGGTAGATTCGGTCCCTAACCCGCTTCAAGCGCAGGTTCATTCCCGGCAGCCGCCACCGCATGATCGGGCAGGCGCTGCTCCGCCTCGCGCACAGCCGGCGTCAGGTAAGCTGTCAGCGGAATCAGCAGCCCAACTAAGCCGCTGAAAATGAACATCAAGGCCATCCCTGCGCCGGGGCCGACCCCTACTAGCCAGCCAAACGTTCCGGTCAGCGAGCCGCCGGCGCGCATGGCGGGCTCAAAGACGTGATCCGCCAGCGGGCCGGCGATAGCTGTCGCCACCGGGGCCAGGACCTGGGCAATTAGCCGGCGCACAGAAAAGACCCGTCCCTGGACATCCGGGGCCACCTTGGCTTGCCAGATAGCCTGGTTTGAACCGTTGATGAAAGGCAGAAAGAATTGCCCGGCAAAACTGGCAATGCCCCAAATCACCAGACCGCGCCCCAGCCCCATGAGCGTCTGACCGAACAACCCGCTGAGAAACATGCCGCCTAAGACGCCATAGACCTTCAGACGCGGGCCGCCCCAAATGCTCAGCGCCAACCCGCCTAGAACGCCGCCTATCGCGCCCAGTGATTGCGTCAGCCCCAGGACCTGTTCGTTGTTGCCGGTGCGCGCTAGGATCATGGGAATAGCCACGGCGAAGCCCAACATGCTGGTCAGATTGATGCCCATGAAGGTGAGCTGCAAGCCCAAGAGACTGGGGCGTTGCCAGATGTAGGTGAAGCCATACAGCGATTCGTGTAAGAAGCTGCCCCGACCGGCCTGTCCTTCGGCCGAAACGGGTGGATTGGGGATCGCGATCAGCAGCACCGCGCCCACAGCGACGACGAATGTGGCAATGTCAATCAACAAGATGCCCGGTAAGCCAATCAAACCTAACAAAGCCGCCGCCGCCGTGGGCGCAAAGATGTTGGAGGCGGCGCCCCCCAGGTCCATGAGGCCATGCACTCTGGCGTAATGCGCTTTGGGCACAATCATGGTGATGGCAGCCGAGAAGGCCGGGAATTGCAACGAATTGAAGGCGCCGCTGATGAAGTTCAGCACATAAATGTGCCACACCTGCAAAGAGCCGGCCGCCAGCAACCCGAACATGCTGATCGTCGTCAGCCCCGCCACTGTGTCCGCCAGGATCATAATCAACTTGCGATTGCCGCGATCGACAATCGTGCCGGCGATGGGGCTGAGGAATACGAGCGGGGCAAAAAACGCCACATTGGACCAGGTTAAGGTGCTGGCCTGACCATTCTGCTCATAAAGCCAGATGGAAACGCCGAAACCGGTCATGGCGCTGCCTAAGATGGACACTACCTGACCGATCCACACAATCAGGAACGGGCGCAGGCTGGGCGTGACGGATTCGCTGTTCATGGAGATGCTTCCGGATCATGCCGGCAAAGGCAGCGGATAGACTACACTGACGAGGTCTGGCGGGCGGCTGTGATAGCCGCTCGCATTTCGCCCAAGTGTTCCCGCGTGTGGTTGGGAAAATGGTGGAGAAATCTCTCGGCCATGCCGCGGTACTCGACTTTGCGCGCAACCAGATCGTCAGGCAAGGCCCGGAGCATAGAGACTGACTCCGATTCAGCCTGTTTCCACACCTGAACCATTTGGGCAAAGGCATAAGTGCCCGTGAGCGCAGCGTTCCAGGCGGCTGGGTTGTCGGGCCAACCCAATAAAATCTGGTGATCACAGCTGCTGGCAGCCGCCATCTGCAAGCCGCGTTCGGCCGTAATCAAGTGCGCCAAAATATCCTTGGCGCTCCATTGATCCGGCGCAGCCTGGAAAATAGCGTCGGCCTCGCTCACATCGGCGACCAAGGCGTCTAGTTGGGCATCTAGCTCATCATACCGCTGCCGCACGGCGTCGGCCAGCGCGGTCGGGGTGTCGGGTATTTCCAGGATGGCGCGTTGCGAAAGGCGCATGGGCTGGGTTTGCGCGGCGCCGTCACGGAAGAGGCGCAGATTAACCACGTCGCCGGCGCGATGGTTGCCTAGAGAGGCGCGCAGGGCTGTGTAATCGGTGAGGGGGGCCTCATCCAAAGCGAGCAAGATGTCGCCTGTCTGCAAACCGGCTTCGGCGGCGCCCGTATCGGGCGCAGCGCCGTTAATCCGGATGCCGCCGGCGATGGGGAGGCGCAGGACGGCGGCTTCTTCGGCCGAAATCGTCCCCGCCAGGTAAATTCCCAGGAACGGCCGCCGGTAATACCGATCATCCAGGCCGGTTTCTAGCACGGTTTTGAGATTCGCCAGGCCGCTCGCCCAGCCTTCTTGCACGCCTGCGCGCATGTCATCCCAGGCGCTACCGACGCCCAGCCCGCTATGCGTCAGCGTCACTTGCGTGCCCTCCGGCGTCGCGCTCAGGGCGACGCGCACAACGGTGGCGTCTGGTTCGCCTCGTCCGCGCCAGGTGAAAGCCAGCAGTTGGTCGGGTTTCAGGTCGGTGAATTCGCCAACGGCATAATAGCTTTCAGCCGTCCATTCCAGAAAGAGCGGCCCGCCCTTTTTGAGGGTGATCTGGGCATTGTTGCACAGCCAATAGGTTAGCATGGCCTGATTGGTAAAGGCAGCGTATACCGCCGCCGGCGGGGCTTGAATCAGTTGGGTAAAAGAAAGTGTGTCAGACATGGTTGGATGGCCGGGAGGTTAGAATCAGGCCCCGGCGGCCTGGAGCAGCGCGACGATGTCGTCCTGCTGCCCGGCAAGCGCGTGGGCCAGCAACGGGATACCGTGCGGCCCTTTGAGATGGACGCTATCGGGATTGTCGGCGAGAAAGGCGCGCACCAGTTCGATTTTGCCCAGCATGGCGGCGCAGAAGATATCCAGGCGCGCGCCCTGAGCCAGTAGGAGACGCGCGATCTCTTTTTGGCCGGTGTGGGCGGCTGCGCCGAGGCCGGTTTCCCAATCGCCGCCGCCCCAATCCCAGCAGGCGTTGACGAGGGCGGGTTCGGCCGAAATTAATGCCTGCACCCGCGCCAGATTGCCGTGCGCCACGGCCACAAATTCGCGCACCAGTTCCGGTTTTAAAGCATCTACAGACATGTGGCCTCCAGGTGATTTTCAGGGTGAGAGGTGCTTTGCAAAGAAGTCTACGATGGCCTGATAGCAGGTTACGCGGTTGGCGTATTTGAGGATGTCATGCCCTTCGTCCTCGAAAAGCAAAAATTCGGCCGATTTTCCCGCCGCCCGCAACTCCTCCACCAATTCCCGTGACTCAATTTCCCAGACGCGAGGGTCGTTTTTGCCCTGAATCACCAGCAGCGGACAAGCTAACTGATCGGCATACGTGCGCGGCGAACGCGCCAGCAAGAAATCCCTTTCCGTCTCCGGGTCGCCTACTAGATATTTCATAAACGGCTTCCATGTTTCCGGCACGCGCTCGGCAAACCGGGTCAGATCATACGGGCCGAACATATCCACCGCTGCCCGCCAGAGATGAGCAAAGCGGAATGCCAGCGTCAGCGTCATGAAGCCGCCATACGACCGGCCCGTCACGCCGGCGCGGGTCAGATCCAGGCGCGGATCGCGCGGCAGGATTTCTGTCATGGCGTGGACATGATCCCGCACATCCTGTCCGCCCCAGTCGCGCACCACCCGATTCATGTAATCGAAGCCGTAGCCGGTGCTGCCCCGCACATTGGGCACGAAGACGGCGAAGCCGTGCAAGGTCAACAACTGAATTAGCGGCATCGAGAACCAGGCGAAGTCCGGCCGCTCCTGGCTCTGCGGCCCGCCGTGAATGTAATACACCAAGGGGTAGGGCGGTTGCCGGCCGAGTTCCGCCGCCGGCAGGTATAACCGGGCCGAAACCCGCAGGCCGTCGAACGTGGTGAAGGAATAATCCTCGCCCGCCGCCAGGTGGTTTGCCGGCAAGCCGAGCAGTCGCTCGTTGGTCTGGCGGGTCAGACAATCGCGTTGCGCGCCGCTCAATACGTACAACTGTGTCGGCGAGGTGGCGGTGGAAAACACCAGCGCATAGCGGTCGCTTGCCTTATCGTATTCGAGCGATTCCAGCACGCCGTGGCTGAGCGTCCCTTGGCCTACCAGGACGGTGTCCAGCGCCAGCGTCAGGTCGGCCTCATCCAAACGTCCTTCGTAAGCCCAGGAACAGCCGTCAATGTTGTAGCGAATAAACCAGCGATCTCCGTCCGGGCGCAGCCGGGCGGCGTATTGCAGTTCCCCGACGCCGGTATGCGCCAGACCGGTGAGGTTGATGGGGCGGATGCGCTGTGGATCGTCGAGTGGCAGATAAGCCAATCCGCCATGATTGTCGAACAGAATGGTGTTGACGATCAAGCCTTGTTCGTCCAGGCTATACGCGCCGAAGCTGATGCCGTTGTTGGGCGGCGGCCCGTCCGGTTGGCGTTGTTCCGGCGGCAGACCGAAGAGGGGACGGCGGCTGCCATCCGGCGCTAACGTGTAGAGCACGTTATCGGCCGCGCCGTAGGCGTCTACCAGGACGAGTTGGGTATGGGTTGGGTTGACGGCCAGCGGGAACCCGCCGTACACACTCTCGCTCAAGCGCGTCAGCGTCATGGAGGCTAAGTCCGCCCGGTAGAGCGTCCACAGCGCTTGGGTGCGGCTCTCGCCCAGCAGATAAACCAGGCTCGCCTCCTTGTCCTCGCCGGCAATGACCACCTTGTGGCCGCTGAACGCTTCGGCAAACACAGGTTCCGGGTAGCCGCCGTCAAGGGGTACAAGAAAGGGTTGATATACTTCGTCGCCATCCCGATCAATCATTACCAGCAGGCGACCCAGGCGCGGCAAGACGACGAAAGTGCGCCCTTCGAGCAGATCGGGGTTTTGCAAGGCGATGTTGGGTGGGATGAGTGGTTCGGGCACGCTGCCGCCCAGGTTCATGGCATACAGGCTTAAGCGCCCGCTCAGGTTGCTGATGAAATAGAGGCGTTCTCCGGCAAGCTGCGGAGAGAGGAACAAACGGGCGGAGAGGAGAGCTTCCAGGTGGGACATAGGATGGATGGGTCAGGTGGTGGGTGGTGGCATAAGGGTCAAGGCGGTGGCAGCCGAAATACGGCGGGAAAACGTGCCTCTATGTCGTGTGTTCGGTCATACGGCAAGCTATCCAGGCAGCATCAGTGAATGTCAACCAGCCTTTTCTCCCTGCGCCTATTAGACAAATATCTAAGTTAGATAATAATCTAACCCATCGCGTCTGTCAAGGGTAAGAAGGGGCTATTGACTCGTCGTGGCGTCGGTCTGAATATTGCCGGCCGAGCGGAGTATAATAGGGGGAAGTTGACACAGAGGATGGGCGATGAAGATCGGCACGAGCGCCATTGTGATGAACCATGCGGGCGAGTTGTTGGTTATCCAGCGTGATGACACGCGCACCTGGGCCGCGCCGGGCGGTTTGCTGGAACAAGGCGAGGAGCCGTTGACCGGGATTGCCCGCGAGGTGGAGGAGGAGACGGGTTTCAAGGTGTTGCCGGTGCGACTGGTCGGGTTGCATTTCATGCCGATTCAACCGGGGTATCTGCAATTGGTCTTTCGCTGTTTGTTGCGCGGGGGCGAGGCTCGGGTTTCGGCCGAATCTCTGCAAGTCGGTTTCACTTCCACCCACCCGCTCGCTGTACCCATGCTCACCATGCACCGCGAGCGCGCGCTCATGGGCGCTTTCCACGCCGGCGGTCCGCCATTCTGGGGCACAGACAAGCTAAGCTGGGGCGAGAAAGTTGGCAAAGAGGTGTTGTTCCGCGGCCTTTATCCCTGGCGGAATGTTATACGCCGATGGCGGGGTCAATCCCCGTATATCGCCCCGCCGCTGTGGCAGGCGACTGCCTATGTGGTGTTGCGCCGCGCCGACGGCCGGGTTGTATGGGTCAGGCAGCCTTCTGAAGAGGATTGGCGTTTGCCGGGCGGGGTATGCCGGGCCATGGAGCCGCCCTGGGAGGCGGCGGCTCGCGCGGCGCAGGCGCTTACCGGCGGATCTGTGCGTCTGACGGATTTGAGCGGGGTCTACACCGAACCGGAGAAGCAGGCGATGAGCTTTGTCTTTAACGGCGAAGTCACAGGCGACGGGCGGCGGGGCAGGGATTCGGCCGAATCCACCCACCGGCCGCCTGACGCCCCTCTTCCCAACACCCTGCCCGACCACCTCCCTTACGTCGCTGATGCTGTCGCCCCGCATGAATTCACCAGCTTTCATCGTTTACCGCTGGGAGCGAGCCAATAAAAAGAGCCTTCTCTCAGAGAAGGCTCTTTAGAGGCGGGATCGACGGGATTTGAACCCGCGACCTCCGGCTTGACAGGCCGGCGTGCTAACCGCTGCACCACGACCCCACAACCAGGATGGATCATATCAGAAGGGATATGACCTGTCAACCCTTGCGCGCGTCGCAACCCCCGGCGCTGAGTTTGTCCCCACAACTTGGACACGCCTCTATCGGATGCGGCACATACCGCATGGGTGTCATCCGTCGCCGGCCATGATTGTGTTCGGGAGCCCGTTTACGCCGCGCTTGGTGTTCTTTGACGGGGGTATTGGCCTTGACAAAGGCGGGTGGTTTAGTTGCACCGTTTGCGTCCACGAGTTTCTGCAAGCGCTCAACTTCCTGTTGCAGGCGTTGAGCCTCCTCCCGCAAGGCGTGGATTTCCTGCCACAGACCGGCGCTTTCTGCTTGCAATCGCGCTGTCTCGGCCATGAGACCCTCAACCAGTTGCTGTTTTTCCTCCCTGGCTTGCTGCACTTCACGCCGCAGACCGGTATTCTCGGCCCGCAACCGTGCTACTTCCTTGGTAGGACTATCAAGGAGTTGCTTGGTCGACAGCGTGCGTTTCTTGGAAATCACAGAACCAGTTTATCAGTTTCGCATAAATCTGAACAGTTACCGCGCGTCCAACGCGCCCCCTCGCGCCCCCGCCGGACAGATTTGGCCGCCTATCACGCTTCGCCGGGGTAGGTTAGAGAGGCGTGTTAGAGTATAATGGTACTTATCAATGCGCCGAATGGGAATGTCACGCCATCCGGCAGCCCGGTCAACCGTAGCCTATCCATGACGCCGTCACCACAGGCCTCACCTACCTGGAATGCCACGACCAAGATCATCATCACCACGCTGATTTTGCTCTTGGCCCTCACGGCCTTTTATATCTTGCGCCGACTACTCTTGCCGTTGACCCTGGCGCTGGTGGTGGCCTACATCGTCAAGCCCGCCGTCACTTGGTTGACCCGCCGCACACGCCTCGGCCATACTTGGGTGACCGGATTGGTCTATCTGCTCATTCTGGCCGGCCTCATCGCCATTCCGGCCACCGCTATTCCCGCCCTGTTAGACCAGGTGGGCAACTTTGTCAGCAACTTGCCGGGATTGTTGCAGCAAATCAATGACTTCCTGAGTCGGCCTATCCACATCGGCAACTATGTTCTGCCGTTGGAAGTGCAATCCCCCTTGTTGGAGCAGTTGCTCAACAACGTTGTCCAACTGGCCCAAAGCCTGGGGACGGATTCGATCGCGCTGTTGGGGCGCGTCACCGGGGCGACGTTGTCCACGGTGGGCTGGATTTTGGTGGTGCTGTTCGTCTCATTTTACATCGTTAAGGACAACCGCGATTTCTATAATGCCATTCTGGCCCTGGTCCCGGATGACCACCGGGGAGACGCCATCAACTTGTTCCACGCCATGACGGGGATATGGAACGCTTTCTTGCGCGGACAAATTGTCTTATGCCTGGTGGTGGGGATGGTCGTGTTCATTCTCGCCGCCATTATCGGTTTGCCCAACCCCCTCGTTTTGGGGCTTATCGCCGGCCTGCTAGAGATTGTGCCGAATCTAGGGCCGGTGTTGGCGGCTGTGCCGGCCGGTCTAATCGCCTTGTTCCAATACAATTTGAGCTGGCTCGGCGCATTGGTCGGCCCTTTCTGGTTTGTCGTGTTGGTGCTGGCGATTTATACGGTGGTGCAGCAGGTGGAGAACTATATTTTGGTGCCGCGCATCATGGGCTACCAGTTGAAAATCCATCCGGTGATTGTTTTCATCGGGGCGTTGGCCGGCGCCAGTTTGGCCGGCATTCTAGGCATTTTCCTAGCGTCGCCGATGCTGGCGACCCTGCGTTTGTTGGGGCGGTACATTTACAGCAAGTTAACGGATCAGCCCCCGTTTGCCCTGGCGACGGTCTCGCTGCCGCCGGAAGCGTCCCTGCCGGTAATGGCTGCTGGCGGTGAAGGTCGCGAAGAGGGTAATGCCTCGGTCGGTGGGGTCTGACCGGTCTGACGATAGACACCCATACCCATAGGAAGGTTAAGATGAATGAGAACGATGTCATTGCCGAGTCGGAAAACTTCATTGTTTGGTGCGGCGCGGAAGAAGGCGAAATGGTTTATCATATTGAACTCGGCGGCCTGACGTTGCACCTGGATGCGGAGGAGTGGGATGAGTTGGTGACGCTGTTCAAAAGCGTTGCTTGAACCAGACAAGGGAAAAAGGGGCGGCGCCGACTTGATTGAGACCGCGCCGACCGATAGCCTGACCGCGCCCGGTTTGAGTTTGCTTTGCCCTATCTGCGACCGGGTCTTGGAGAGTCGGCCGGGTGTGCGACGCTGCGCCGCCGGGCACGCCTTCGATATGGCGCGGGAAGGGTATGTCAATCTGTTGGTATGGCCCGGTCGTCCGCCGACGATCCAGGGAGACACGCGGGCGATGTTGCAGGCCCGGCGGCGCTTTCTGACTCAAGGGCATTATGCGCCGTTGGCTGAGCGGTTGGCGGCTCTGGCGGCATCCTGGCGACCGTCGGC
Source organism: Chloroflexota bacterium (assembly GCA_041918535.1). Classification (GTDB taxonomy): domain Bacteria; phylum Chloroflexota; class Anaerolineae; order Promineifilales; family Promineifilaceae; genus DAOTXO01. Next base: position 2,873 of record JAYRVN010000029.1, on the reverse strand, counting down.
GCGGGTGGTGGTGGAAGGGGGATGCGGCGAGGGGTATTTTATCGGCCGAATTTCCCCCCATCTCTCTTCCCTGGTTGCCGCCGGCGGCTTCGACCTCTCCAAAGAAGCGTGTCGCCTGGCGGCGCGCCACTATCCGGGTGTGACCTTCTGGACGGGCGATGTCTACCGGCGCTGGTTGCTGCCGGATCAAAGTGTAGACGTGGCGCTCAATATCCTGTCGCCGCGTCAGCCGGCGGAGATGTGGCGCGTATTGCGCCCCGGCGGGCTGTTGCTGGTCGTCATCCCGGCGGTTGAGCATTTGGTTGAGGCGCGGGCGCGCTATCCCATGCTGGGCATGGAGGCGCACAAGCAGGCGAAGGTGGTAGCGCAGATGGCCCAGTTTGAACTCGTTTCGGCCGAATCCCTCACTTACTCCCTGGCCCTGGAGACGACCGCCCTGCGCGACCTGTTGGCAATGACTCCCAGCGCCTGGCATCTGCCTGATCCGGCTGCGCTTGACCTTACTCCCTTGTCGGCCACAGCCGCCTTCACCCTGCTGGCTTTTCGCCGCCAACCGGCCAAGGAAGAATGACCGGACTGAAACGCAAAACATCGCCTAGACCTGAGCCTGATCGGAGAGGAGCATCGTGTGTACGATTACATCATCGTAGGGGCCGGCTCGGCCGGTTGTGTGCTGGCGAACCGCTTGAGTGAAGATGGAACCAGTCAGGTGTTATTGCTCGAGGCGGGCAAACCTGATAAGCGCCGCGAGATTCACATTCCCACCGGCGCTATTCGCCTGCTGAAGACGGAATATGATTGGGCGTATGAGACGGAGCCACAGCTCCATTTGCATAATCGCCGGCTCTATTGGCCGCGCGGCAAGACGCTGGGCGGCTCCAGTTCCATCAATGCCATGATCTACATTCGCGGCCACCCGCGCGATTATGATCGCTGGGCGGCCCTGGGCAATGAAGGCTGGAGTTTCGCCGAGGTTTTGCCTTATTTTAAGCGGTCGGAAGACCAACAGCGCGGCGCGTCGGCGTATCATGCTCAAGGCGGCCTTTTGGCCGTGTCTGATCCACGCCATCCCAATATTCTGAGTCAGGCGTTTGTGCATGGGGCGATGTCGTTGGGCATGCCCTATAATGGCGATTTCAACGGCGAGACGTTGGCAGGCGTCGGCTTTTACCAAGCCACCATTAAGGCTGGGCAGCGCCACAGCACGGCGACGGCTTTTCTGAAACCGGCGCTGAATCGGCCGAATCTGACGGTCATCACCGAAGCCCACGTCACCCGCCTGCAAATCGCCGACGCCCGCGCCATCGGCGTCGAGTATGTGCGCCGGGGCCGACTTTACCAATTCCCGGCCCGGCGCGAAGTTCTGCTTTGCGGCGGCGCTATCAACTCTCCCCAACTCTTGCTGCTCTCCGGCATCGGTCCGGCCGAACAGTTGCAGGCGCTTGGCCTGCCGGTGGTCGTCAATTTGCCCGGCGTCGGCCGAAACTTGCAAGACCACCTGCTCGTCGCCATCACCTATGAGTGTAGCCGCCCTGTCTCCATGTCGAACGCGCAAAGTCTGCGCAACCTGTTGCTCTACACCCTTTGGCGGCGCGGCCCGCTGACCTCTAACGGCGTTGAGGCGGGCGGCTTCGACAAAATCCGCGACGCCGATGTGCCTGATTTGCAGTTTCACGCCGGCCCGTTCATCTTGCAGGCGCATGGCTTTGGCCCGGTCAGCCCCTTTGATCGGCATGGGTTTACGCTTTCGCCCGGCCTGTTGCGCCCGCGCAGCGTGGGAGAGATTACGCTGGCTTCGGCCGATCCGTTCGCTCCGCCGCGTATCCAGCCCAATTACGGAGCCGACCCCGGCGACCTCGATGTGCTGGTGGAGGGAGCGAAGCTGGCGCGCGCCATCGCGCAATCGCCCGCCTATGATCCTTACCGAGGGCGCGAACTTACGCCCGGCCCGGAGGTGGTGACGGATGCGGACTGGTTGAACTTTGTGCGCGATTCGGCCGAAACCATCTATCACCCGGTCGGCACCTGCAAAATGGGGCGCGACCCGCTGGCCGTCGTAGACCCCCAGTTGCGCGTCCATGGCATCGCCGGCCTGCGTGTGGTAGACGCCTCCATCATGCCGGAGATCATCGGCGGCAACACCAACGCCCCCACCATTATGCTTGCCGAAAAAGCGGCCGACATGCTTCGCCACGCGGCTCAAGCGCCGCCAGTGGCTTAGACCCAAGGCCCTCCCCGCCGAAGAGTCGGCGCGAATGGTCAGGCGTCATCTGTGGTCATGCCCGCAAAAACTTCTGTGATATAATCGTATTACGATTTCGTGTTCGATAGGAGAATCGCATGGGCGTCGTGACCGTTTCAACCAAATATCAGGTCGTTATTCCCCAGGCAGTGCGCCGGCAACTGCGCCTCCAACCGGGGCAAAAAATGCAGGTCATTATCTACGACAATCGCGTGGTATTAATCCCTGTCCGCCCGATCGAAGAGGCGCGCGGCTCACTGAAAGGCCTCCGCACCGATATTCCGCGTGAAGAGGAGGATCGCGTATGAACGTCGTGGATTCATCCGGCTGGCTAGAATACTTTGCGGAAGGCCCTAACGCTGATTTCTTTGCCCCGGCCATTGAGAACACCGCAGAATTACTGGTTCCAGTCATGTGTGTGTACGAAGTCTTCAAGCGCATTTTACAGCAACAAGGCTTGGGCGCTGCCGAAACCCGAATGGCGGACTTGTACTCTAGTTTCCGCTAAAACCGAACGAGTAGAAGCAGCCGATATTGACCGATGCAGGTCGGCTAAGACAAGAACCTTAACAATGTGACGAAAAAGGTCGGTTTTTCAGGTCAAAACCACCTCCTCGACCCCTTCCGGCTG
>JAYRVN010000028.1:0-13727 GCA_041918535.1 Chloroflexota bacterium | reverse complement strand
CTCCGCGACGTAGGCCGTAGTGCCGCTGCCGCAGGTGGGATCGAGTACGAGGTCGCCGGGGTCGGTGGTCATGAGGAGGCAGCGTTGAATTATCGTGGGGTGCGTCTGAACGACGTAGATTACCTCTGGTGTGACAGCCGCATCTCTCCAAATATTGCTGATCGCATATGCAGGGTAGTCATCGAGAAACCTCTTGAACATCAAACGCTTTCCGGTTGAGACAATTCGATCGGCTATTCTTAGTCTTTCACGTCCAGCCACATTCGTTGCCCAGCCACGCCCGTAAGGTGGGGTGTAGTCAACGCCGTTGAACTCATATGCTTGAGAACTGATGCCGCCGCCAGTATTCGACGTTAGGTCCGTGAGTTGGTATTGGCGTGCCCCCGCCGGGACTACTGATGGATCACCCCTCTCTTCGCTGTTCAAGGGCCTGGTACTGCCGTCGGCTAGCTGAACCTGGTCGTACCTTCTACCTGGATTCGACTCGTCACCACTTGCTTTCTCTATGTAGAGCTGCCGGTACTTCACCGTGCCTAGGTCTTTTGCATACCACGCCACATAGTCACTCACGCTCTTCAGGAACTGGCCAGACGTACCTCCAGTTTTCTGGACCGTGATCAGCGCAATGAAATTCTCACTCCCAAGCACCTCATCCAGCACGTTTCGCACCAGGTGCACGTTCTCATCCCCGATCTGCACGAAGACGCTGCCGGTCTCAGTCAGCAACTCGCGCGCCACCACCAGCCGGTCGCGCAGGTAGGCCAGGTAGGAGTGAATGCCCAGCTTCCAGGTGTCGCGGAAGGCGCGCACCTGCTCCGGCTGGCGCGTGGCGTCCTCGGCCTTGCCATCCTTCACGTCCCGCTTCCGCGTGCTCACCTGCCAGTTGGAGCCGAACTTAATGCCGTAGGGCGGGTCCAGGTAGATCATTTGTACCTTGCCGCGCAGCCCTTCCTTCTCGGCCAGGCTGGCCATCACCAGCAACGAATCGCCCAGAATCAGCCGGTTGGCCCAATTCTGCTCGTGCTGGTAGAACTCCACCTTCTGGTCGAACTCCTCCGGCCCGCCGTTGAAATCGGCGAACAGGTTCAACTGGTAGGTCGCGGCCTGTTCACGCAACTCAGGGCCGAGACGCGCCGCCTGGGCCAGCAGGTCGTTGATAATCGCCTGCGGGTGAATCTTCTCCTGGATATAGATCGGCACGGCCGGCACGGCCAAATCCTGGCTGTCTTGTTCATCCTTGCCCTGCCACACCAACTGCGGGTCCAGCGACGGGTCGCGGGGGTAGAGCAGCGTCTTGGGCGTCTCCTCGTCGTCAGCCACAAAGTCCCGCAACTCCTCAGTCGGAATGTTGGCACGCTTGTCGCTATGGCGAATGGAATCAATCCTGGTCATGGAACTCTTTGTCATTGGCATCGGTCAATCCTCACGCGGTCGCGCTGTATTCGCGACCGCGATGATAGCATCGAGCTTCTCGACAACTTCATACGAGATCATCTCGCGGGTCATCAGGTTAGCCAGCACATGGTAGTCGGTCTTGCGCAACAAGTTGGGTAGTTTCAGCTTGCGAAAATAGAGATCGAAAACGGGGTCTAGAAAATCATCGCTGGCCTTGATGTCAGGCGACCAGGGGCTAGGCCGGCTCAGCGTCTCCAAAGCTTGCGCCACCTCGACGATTGCCGCGTTCATCGCGCTCTCACGGCGTCGGAGTTCCGCGCTGCCAAAAAGGTCATCAGGCAAGTCGTGGCGCGCGTAAGCCAGCAATACCTCGCGCTGGCATAAATAGTTTTCGATCTCCCGACGCTGCCACATCAACTCGACTAGCGCTGGGTGCTCCTGTAACTTCTTGTCCAGGCGGTCAAAAATGGCAATGCCCTTTAGATCGGATTTTGCCTCGTACAAACCAAAAAAGTGGTCACGCGCCTTTTGTGGCAGGTTGATAGTGACATAATGGACGAAGGGACGCTTTAATACTTGGGCGGCAGGGTGTGCCAATTTAGCGGCAAAAGCTTGCAAGATCGCCAGATCGGTAGGCCCTTCTACATACAACACCCAACCGGTTTGCTCAGCCTGATAATATTGATCGAAGCCGATGTCGGTTAGCGCCTTCAATAGCTGGGCGCCGCGATCATCAATCCGGTGTGGCTTTCCCACGAAAGCGATGACCATATCACGGCCCGCCGCCTCGTTAAGCACGATCTCCGAGTGGCTGGCGGCAATGATTTGAGAGCCTTGTCGCTCCGCGAGCTGAGTCAATAGTTGATAAGTCTGCCGTTGCCGTAAGACTTCAAGATGGGCATCCGGTTCATCCAGAAGTAACACCGTTTGCGGATTGGCGTAAAGATAGGCCAACAATAGAAGGGTTTGATGAAGGCCGCGACCGGCTGAAGAAAGGTCCAGTTCCGCTCCGCCCGGCTCCTCATAAGCCATGGTCAGTTCGCTGCGCTCTGGGATGTACCTCGGCGGTAATAATTTCACGCCAAAAAGCTGATTAATATGCACCGTTAGCTCTTTCCAGGCAGGCAAACCGGTGAAGTCTGCCTCACGCTCGTTCCGAGGAAAGGAGGATTCTTTCAGTTGGAGCGATGCATTGGCGATGTTTTCCCGTTCGCCGTAGACCTGGTAGCATAGATTGCGTAATACTTGAGCCGTCTGCCCCTGCCCAATTAATACACCTACCTCGCCCGCCTGCTTAATGAATTCCCGATCCGCCAGACCTGACATTGGAGGTAGGAAGGCGACCTTTGTGTGTGCGGCCTGTGGCGGCACTAGCATACGTTTTGGCGGATTGTCATTACCTAATCTCAGCGGACGACAATAGAAGGATTGATCATTGGCATAATCAAACTCAAGACCACACGACCAGGCCTGCCCGTCGTCGGCGACACCGTCCAGCGTGATCTCGATCCGGATGTTCGTCGTTTTCTGTTCACCAGTTCCCCGGCCCGCGATGCTACGCACACGTAGCGACCGCCAGAGGAGATTAGCAAAGGGGACGGGTATGGCAATGAGGTCGCGACGGTTGATCGTGACTCCCGGTCGTTCTTCAGGGGACTTTCTGTCGGCATACTTTTCGTTCCAACGCCGCAGGCCGATGTCCCACAGCGCCAGCGCTTGTAGTGCAGTGGTCTTGCCGGAGTTGTTGGCTCCAATCAATACGACCGCTTGTCCCAGGTCGAACTCAACATCTTCGAACCGTTTGAAATTCCGAATGTGTATATGCGTCAGCATGCTGGAGTCTCCTCTATATCAGTCACGAGTTGTGGACAAGAAAGCCCGAATAGCTTTCATCGCGTCCCATGGATCGGCAATTTCGATGAACGCCCATCGGCCGAAGCCGCCATGCTGGTTGACGGCGGGAACCCACAGCGTGCGGGCCGCGCTGACCTTGGCCGCTTTATCCTTTTTGGGTTCACCGCTGACTTCGATGAGCAGGTTCAGCCAGTCGTCCGGGCCGTGACCATCTTCCAGGCAGGCAATGAAGTCGGGCGTGTATTGGTGTTCTTCGCCGTTCAGCGTGTAAGGGATGGTGAAGCCCAGATTATGGTTCTTGACGTAGCGGCGCACTTCGTCCATTTCTTCCAATACCTGCGCCAGCTTTTGTTCCCATGTGCCGGTGTCGGCTACGACATGGGAGATGTGGCATTTATCAGCGCGGGTGGCGTAGACCGGGCGAGTGGTGTCGAAATCCACATAACGGGTGGAACCGAGCGTATCGTAAGGGCGTAGAATTGGTTTAAGCGCGGCTGTACCGTCGCCGGCCGCCACAATCGCCTGGTAGATGCGGTCAGCGGCATCATGGGCGAACTCGATCAGCAGCAACAACTGCACGAAAGTGTTGTCCTTAAGGGTGACGCACTCGGTCAGCCAGCGCTTGGCAATCGCCAGCAGTTGCGGGAAGAGCCAGGGCTTGTCGTTGCCGTCGTCGTCGCGGAAGTATTTTTCCAGCGTGAGCCTAGCCAGATGGAAGGCGACTTCGTTGAGACGCCGCCGCCGAAGGTCGTCTAGCGTGTGGATGCTGGTCTCGCCGACGATAGGCGCGTTCTCGGTGCGGGTGGGAAGGTCGGCGGTGGAAAGGGCCAGGTGCGATGCGGCGGTGAAGTGAGCCATTAGCCGTTCGCCGGACAGGTCGTAGCGGTAGCCTAGCAGTCGGGGGAAGGCGATCTCGCAAGCGATGCGGCTTTCCAGTGCGCGCACACGCGTCGGCATGGGGCCTGGCTTAGGGTTAGGGTGGCTGCCTGAGGTGGGAATGAAGGAGAAAGGCACGCCATAGACCTCGGCGTACTCGGGGTCGAAGCGGGCCTCTGCGTTGAGCGCGTAGCTCATGCGGCGCAACGCGCGCCCTACCACCTGTTCGCAGAGCAACTGGGTGCCGAAGGCGCGCACACCGAGGATGTGGGTGACAGTTTGAGCATCCCAGCCTTCGGTGAGCATGGAGACGCTGACCACGCACTTCACTTGCTCGCCCAGCTTGCCCGTCTTGCCTACGGTGTTCATCACCTCGCGCAGCAGGTCTTCATCGGTCAGGTTTTCGGCGTCGCGGCCGGGAAAGCGGGCGCAGTATTCAGCCTTAAAGTCGTCAATCTCACGGGCGGCGATGCGCTTGAAGTCGTCGCTCATGGCCTCACCCGACTCAAGTTGTCGGCTATCTACCAGGATGGTGTTCGGGCGGTGCAGCCAGCCGCCTTGCCCATCGTCGTTGCGGAAGATGGGCAGTTGCCCGGCTTGCACAACCGTGTGCTCGCCGATGGTTTTTTCCCAGCCGGCTATGTAATCAAAGACCAGTTTGGAGACGTTGGTGTTGTTGCAAACGACGATAAAGACGGGCGGAGTGAGGCCGCGCGCGCGGGCGTCGCTATTCTGCGTCCACAGGTGGTAATACTTCTCGTAGTTGCTGTAGAGGCTGTGCAGCGCCCCTTGCAGCTCTAACGGCAGCTTGGGTTCACCGCTTAACGCCTCGGTCTTGCGCCCTTTTCTGGGTAAATGCTCACGGACGCGCAGCCATAGGTCGCGGTAGGTGGGTTGCTCACCGGTCATGGCATTGTCGGCGACGGGTACGCGGGGAACTTTCACGATACCCGCTTCGATGGCATCAATCAGCGAGAAGTCCGAGATCACCCAGGGAAAGAGCGTGCCTTCAGAATAGCCCGAACCGCGTAAAAAGAAGGGTGTGGCGGAAAGGTCGTAGATGACTTTGACGCCGAGTTTGGCTTTGACGGCTTCAATGCCGGATATCCAGACACGGGCTTCCTGATTACGCTTCTCGGCTTCCAGGCGTTCCTCGCCGGTTAGCGTTTCATCTTCTGCATCCGGCTTGCGGCGATAGCAATGATGCGCCTCGTCATTGATGACGATGATGTTCTTTTTTGCGCCGAACTCGCGGCACACTCGGCGCACCATCTGGTCGGGTGTTTCGGTGAAGGCGTTGGAAAGACCGGCAACGTTTGTCTCGCCCACGCTCAAAATGGATTTGGTCAGCTTGCCGGCAGCAACCTTTTCGCGCAATTGGAGGGTGTGAAAGTTGGTGACAAGAATTTTGGCCTGGCCCAGTTGTTCCATCTCGTGGGCCGGCAGGATGTCGCGCCGGCGGTAATCGTTGTCCGGGTCGTTGGGCAGCAGTACGCGCAACCGATCGCGAATGGTAATGCCGGGAGTGACGATCAGGAAAGCGTTGGCAAAGCGGGCATCCTGGGGAGCGGCAGCCTTGTTGAGCGTGTGCCAGGTGATCAGCATCGCCATCACCACCGTTTTGCCGGAGCCGGTCGCCATTTTCAAGGCTATGCGCGGCAGGCCGGGGTTGGAAGTGTCGTTGGCTGCGCGTAGCGCATTCTCGATCCAGGCGTCCCCATACCTCTTGGCTACCTCAGTCAGATAGATGACGGTTTCGAGGGCTTCGATCTGACAGAAGAACAGTTTCTTCTCGCGGTTGGGGTTGGTCCAATAGGCCAGCAGGCGGGCGGTGGTTGGCGTAACGCCCAAATAACCGCCTTGCCGCCACAGACCGACGCGGCGGCGAATATCGTTGATGAGCTTGTTCTCCTCAATACGCTCGCGGGTCCACTCGGTATCGAAAGTGAGTTGTGCCCCTCTTTTCTTGGGGCGGGCAATGGGCACGAAGTAGGAACTGGAGCGACGCCCGTTCACCAACTCATTGGTAATGCCCTCATCGCCGAAGCGGAAGTGGCGAGTCGGCTCGTCAAACGGCGAATTGATGACTGGATTCTCGATCACCACTTGGCTCATATTACCTCTTGCGCTGACGCCCGTCGCCGGCCGTTGACAGGTATATACCGGTTGGAGCGGTCTATATCAGCCCGGCGCTTCCAGGCGCTCTCCAGTTGAGGCCACAAAGGCTTCCAGGTCGGACGAGCGTGGCAACTGGAACATATTGCGCCCATGTTACCGGAGCGTTTAGGCCCTGTCACGCTGGGGGCGGGGCGGGGGTGGTGGATTCGGCCGATTTCAGGCATAATAGTCACGACTAATGGTTGACTGGTCGGCTCTCGGCGTGGCAAGTTGACGCCGATAGGCAGCGGCCGGTCTTGACCAGGATTGTCTGGAGGTCAGGCGTGGCGGATAAGAAAACAACTTCACGGCGCACCGAACGCAGCCAAGCGCACATACCGTCAAACTCCGTATTCTACGAGAAAATCGTCCCGATCCTGCTGGTGGGATTGGGTCTGATCATGCTGGCGTTGATCGTGGTCGCTGCCGGCATTTTGCTGGGTTTTATCTCGTATCGGTAGGTGTTGCCATTTTCGCCGGTATGCGTATGGCGCAGCCCCGATAGCCGAGAGGCCAGACAGCGTCAACCATTTGAACAGCTATCTAGCTTGTAACAAGGAAAAGAACGCATGGACTTAAATTTAGTTTTGCCCTTCATCTCGGCCGGCGTTATGCTGGTGTTTACCGGCTATGTGTTGCAGCGCTATCTGACGCGGCGCAAGCTCCACTTCCTTTTCTGGGGCATTGGTTTGGGGATGTTTGGGCTGGGAAGTTTTGCCGAGGCGTATTTGGCAGTGGCTTGGAGCCGCTGGATTTTCTTTATCTGGTACTTCTTTGGCGCGGTACTCAACGCCGCCTGGATCGGTCACGGCACAGTCTATTTGCTCATTCGCAAGAGATGGGTGACCTATGCGACGGCTGTGTTGCTGCTATGTAGTCTGGCGGCGCTGGCGCTGATGCTGCAAGTCATGCCGAAACTGGACGCCTCGCAATTCACCCCCAGCCAACCGATCAGTGAGCAGTATCGCACAATTATGCCGGCGGTGAGCGAGGGGGGAATGGTGCGTTTGACAACGCCCTTTTTCAACATTTACGGCCTGTTGACATTGGCCGGCGGGGCGATCTGGTCGGCCTATCTCTTTTGGCGCAAGCGGGTGTTGCCGAATCGCGTGATTGCCAACGTGCTGATCGCGGCCGGGGCGTTATCCATCGGCTTTGCCAGCACGCTGACGCGGTTGGGCGAAGGTTCCTGGTTGTATTTGGGTGAATTAGTGGCCGCGATTCTTATGTTCGCCGGCTTTCTGCTGGCGGCCCGGCCGGAGCCGGCGGAGCTGGCGGCTCCGGCGGCGCAGCCGCAACCGCAGCCGCGTTAGGCGAGAAGAAGGGGCGCGATGTTGGATTCGCCGGATACATTGAACGCCCGGATTGGCGTTTTGACGCGGCGGGAAGTGGAGGCGCGCCTTTTGGCCCCGGTGTTGGCGGCTTTGTGCCGGGTGTTTGACGGTGAGCAGGTGCTGGCGATTGTGCGTGAGACGATCAGCCAGATCGCGCGGCAGCAAGGGGCGGAACTGGCGGCGTTGGTGGGCGGGACGGGTTCGGCCGAATTTTTTGCCTGCCTCGAACACTGGACGCGCGATGACGCTATGCAGTTGACGCTGCTGCACCAGGACGCCGAACGGTTGGAATTCGACGTGACCCGCTGTGGCTATGCGGAGATGTACCACGCCCTGGGTATCCCGGAGCTAGGCGCGCTCCTGTCATGCAACCGCGACGCCGCCCTGATCGCCGGGTTCAACCCGGCCGCTTCGCTGACCCGCGCCCAAACCATCCTGCAAGGCGCGCCGTCTTGTCCGTTTCGCTATCGTTTCCCCCAGCCTGAGGTTGCGTAAAGCGGCGGACGTCGTTCAGGGCAGATTGCCTGCTTGGCGGGTGTGGGCGGCTTCGTCAGCCAGTCCCAATTCCTCAAACAAGGCCAGAGCTGAACGGAAGAGAGCCTGAGATTCGGCCGAATCGCCCTGCTGCCCCGCCGCCTCTCCCCACGCCCGCCACGCATACGCCAACAAATAGCGATCTCCGTTGGCCTCGGCCGCCTGCGCGGTGGTGCGAAATGCCTGGACTGCCTGCTCCCCCCGCCCCTGCGCTTGCCGCACGCGACCCAGCGTGAAGAAGGCATAGGGCAACATGTGCGGTTCCTCCTGTTGAATCACATAGGCGGCAAAATGCTCCGCTTGCGCCAGATCGCCCAGCTCAAAATAGGCCTCCGCCAGATTCGCCGCCGCGCCGGCCTGACCGTAGGGATCGCGCGCTTGCTCGAAAAAGCGCAACGCTTCCCGCCCGGCCGCCGCCGCCTGAGCGAATTGGCGCGCTTGCACATAGCCCGCTGCCAGATTGATGCGCGCCATTTCCACGATATAGCGATCCCCGATACGCTCGTAGTAGCCCATGGCTGTCGCCGTATGCGCCAGCATCGCCTCCAGATGCCCCTGTTGGGCATGCAGCGCCGCCAGATCGCGGTGCGTTTGGGCGATGCCCGCGTCATATTGCCACTCGGCGGCGATCGCCAGCGCCCGCTCGTGGGCGGCTTGAGCGGCGGCATATTGTCCTTGCTCCGCCTGGATAATGGCTTGTAAGTTTTCCACCTCGGATTGCGCCAGGCGCGCTTCGCGCCAGGCCTCGTCCAGCCTACGCTGACGGATGTGGACACGGCTGCGTTTGGCGTGGAACCTGACCAGTTGGGTCTGCAAGCGAGCGACAACCGCCATGCCGGCGGCGTAACTCTCTAGCGCGGCGTCGGGGAAACCTCGCGCATTCTGGAAATGGCCTTGTAGCAATCGCGCCTGGGCGCTCAGTTCGCTAGGGGTCGTCCAGGCAACGCTATCTAAATCGGCCGAACCGCCCGCCAGATCGCCCGTCAGTTGTTTCAGTTCCGCCCGCAGCAAGGCCAGCGCTTCCCGTTCAGCCTGACCCACCTGGTTCAGCGAGATGTTTTGGAAGACGGCCAGGGCCGCGCCCGCCTGCCCGCGCGCGATTTCCTGGCGGCGGTGGGGAAACCACACCTGAATGGCCTCGCGGGCATAGCCGGCGCGCCAATAGTGATAGGCGGCGGCGGTATATTCGGCATGAGCGCTGCGCAGCCGGGCCGCCAATAGATGAGCCTGTTCACGCATTTCGGCCGAAAGTTCCGCTTCCACCATCTCCTGCACCGCCGGCCACAATACCACCCCGCCCCCGGCCACTTCCAGCGCCAGGCCGCGCGCCGTCAGGCTATCCAGAGCCGACCGCGCCAAAGGCGCGCCCTCAACCGGGGCCGCGCCGCGCATGACGGATAGCCATTGCAGCCAGCGATGCTCTTCCGGGTCGGTGCGCGCCCAGAGACGGTCGAATAGGGCTTGCAGGGCCGCCGCGCCGGAGAGAGTCGCCGACGCCTGGCCCAGGTTGCCGTCCGGTTCGCGCAGGATCAGACAAAGCTGCACCAGGCGCGGATTGCCGTGGGTATAGGTGTGAAGTTGTTGAATTTCAGCCGCCGAAGCCGTCACGCCAACCTGACGCAGCCAGATGGAGACATCTGCCGGGGTCAGGCCGGTCAACGCCAGGTGATAATCGCTCTCCAGCACGGCCCGTTGCCCGATGAACAGTAACGGCGCTTGTCCGCGCAAACTGTCCAGGAATTCCAGCAATTGCCGGTGAGTCGGGGAAGAAGTCTCGGCGTCCACCGGCCGCAGGCGATCCACTTCGTCGAAGCAGAGCAGAGGCGGGTGGGGCAGGTCCGCCAGATCGTAGCGCAATAGCCCCAAGGCCAGGGTTGGATTTTCCAGCCGTCCACCGTCGGCCATGAGTTTGCGCCATAGGCTGGAGGCGCCGCGTTGGTGCAGAAAGTAGCCCAGGGCGAATAAGACGCTGCCCAGATCATCATTTAGCATCGGCCGAAACGTTAGCCAGAACACCCCGCCTTCCGCCCAGTCGGTAGCTAGAGCGCGGCCCAGACTGCTCTTACCCATGCCGCCAGCCCCGGCCACCGTCACCGTTTGTCCGGCCTGTAAATATTGACGGCACGTCGCTAACGCCTGCGTCCGCCCCACCAGAACGCCCGGCGGCCCCGCCTCTTCGGCGCGATAAGCCGGCCGCAACAGATCGAGCAAAGCCTCGCCTAAGTGTTGCACGGCGATGTCCAGATCGCGGTAGAATTCGGCCCGCGACTCGCCCAGGAACGCCTCCCAAATCTCCGGCAAGCGGCGCGGCCGGAAGAATTGTTGAAAGTAGCGCAACTCCAGAACGAGATAACTATAGCGCCGGGCGCCGGGTTGTCGCCGCACTTCCGGTAGCGCCGCTTCCAACTCGGCGCGGGAGCGCGGGCCGTTTTCTCCCCATAATCGCCGGCCGGCGTCCTCAAGTGACTGGCGCAAGATGCGCCCGCGCTGTTCGGCGTCAGTGGAGGGGATGCCGTGAGCGGCCCGGCCTAAGAAGTAAAGGCCGGCCAGGGGGGAGGCGCGCCCTAACCATTCGGGCTGGCGCAAATGTTTGAGCGCCAGTTTCAACTGGCTGTCGAAATCGGCGGTCGTGGGAGTTGGGAATGAGTCTGCCATGCTGCGTGTTGCCTGTCTGGTGGATGAATGACGGATGAATGACGGATGGAGCGCGGACGGCTTTCCCCGGCGAAGCCATCACCGGTGACCTGAAAATCGGGTGAAAACGATTGGATCCATGACAAGATATGTTATCATGTTTTTTGTCAGCCGTAACTGCCGTTGGTTGGCCGGCCTGGCGCGTCTGCAACGCGCGAATGGGAGCAAGGATTCGGCCGAATCCTAATCAGAGCTTAAAGGAGAGACCATGCATCGTTCACCGCGTCACACGATTGCCCGACGATGGGCAGGTTTAATCATCCTATTTTGTTTGCCGGCGCTCATGTGGCTGGTTTACCCCGCCCAAACGGCGGACATAACGGTAAGCCGGATTACCGCCAAATGGATTCTGGACGTGCTCTTTGAAAATGGCGGCATCACCGCCACGCGCACCAACCAACTGTATAACAAGGGGGCGTTGGCCCTGGAATGGACGGAACCGATGTCGTGTGTGCCGGTCGGGGCGGTCACCTTGGGTCCGGATCGGGCCATCTTCGGCGGCGGATATGTCCGATGTGACCTGACCAGTTTTAAGGACGCTGTGTTCACGTACACCAACGGCCAAATCGTGCTGGCCAACAGTTGCAGTAATAGCGGGAAGAATGTGCGCGTTTATGGCATAGCCGTGTTGAATAACGTGGATTTCACGGCTTCCGTTACCCAACCGTTGATCAATCACCCCGATTTCCAGGCAACCTTTACGCTACTTGAAGCGCAGGGAACGACCGATGAGCAGTTGCGCCTGGAGGCGGGCCCGATGACGACCAATAGCGCGCCCTTCATTTTGCCGAGCGCGGAGGCGGTGGTGGCCTCACGCCTGGCGCAATGCAATGGCCTGCAATGCCGCGGTCAACATGCTCTCAACGGCGCCCTGCTGACTAAGGAAGCTGTCCCACAAGGCGCGCCCTGGAATAGCACCAGCGGGCCGACAACGGTCTATATCGGCGCGGATGGCGCTTTGCGGTTTTATGGAGAGATGTTGGAAGGCATTTGGGACCCTGGTTGTATTGTGCGGGAAGGATAGGCGATTCGGCCGAATTTAGTTGAGACATATCGCCCTCAAATTGAGACGAAAGCCGGCGTTAACCCTGGTATTCTTTAGCTTGGAACAAACGTTAACCACTTAACCAAGGAGAATTAGCATGAAAACTCTCGCTTATGTAACCTGTGTCTGTGCGCTGTTAGCGCTTTTGAGTGTAACTTTGGCGACTGCTGCCCCCCTGGCCAACTGTCAGGGGGCGCCGGTCACGATTGTCGGCACAGCCGGCAATGACGTGCTGAACGGCACGCCGGGGGCGGATGTCATTGCCGGCCTGGAGGGCGACGATTTCATCTACGGTCTGGATGGCAATGATCGCTTGTGCGGCGGGCCGGGCAATGATTTCCTCTCCGGCGGCAATGGCAATGACCGGCTGCATGGCGGCCCCGGCGACGATGCCCTTGACGGCGGCGCCGGCAACGACACGGCCTATTACAACAATAGTCCGGCGGGCGTCGCCGTGCACCTGGCGGGTGGCTTCTCTCCCGATGGCTTTGGCGCGAACGACGTTCTGGATAATGTCGAGAATCTGGTAGGCTCCGCCTTCGCCGACTTGCTAGAAGGCAATGATGCGGTCAATAAGATTTACGGTCAAGATGGCGATGATGCGGTGCGTGGTTTCAAAGCCAATGACAGCCTGGATGGTCAGAATGGGTTTGATACAATAGATGGCGGCGCTGGGGCAGCGGATATTTGCCTGGGTGAAGTCTTGCTGAATTGCCCGTAGAAATCGGCCGAATTTCCCCCGGCGCCTCCCTTTAAGGCAACCGTTGATGGAGACCGCAGACTTGGGCTGCGGTCTCTGTTCGTTATAGGCGGATAACCCTGCAGGAATAGGCCTAAAGTCACGCTCTGTTCATGACATCATCCCTACACAAACCCTGAATATTGATGTATCCTTCTAATAAAGTGTTGAGGGGCAGCCATTCACAATCTATAATTGGGTGCTGAAATTCACCACTGACCGAAAACACTCAAATGACTGATGAAACTCAAAGGGAGGTAAGTGATGAGTAACCTGCATCGTGTGGTTTATCAATTGACGAAAGCCCCCGGTTCGTTCAGTAATTGGGCGACAATGACAGGGAGCTTAAGTTTGGCCGAGACGCAGGCTTTAACTGCCGTGCTGCAAATGCCGGGGACAGCGCAGACGTTGAAATCCGGCGAGGGTCTCCAAAAACTGCTGGCCGACCTGGTGCCAGCCTGGCCGGGTGGTGTATAGGCTGCCTGATCGCAGCCGTCAGGAATCAACTTTCAAGCGTCGGCAACGGAAGATGTTTTCAAAACCGCCGGGTTATCAAGACCGGTGGTATTACTGTTTTCCCTCCGACAACTGAGTGTCGCTGCGCCCCTGGAAAGCTTCGGCTGGCAGCTCTGCCTGAGCCATACCAGATGGATTTGGCGAGTTTGATGGGTTTCAATCGGCCGTAACCGTTCTCGATGACAGACGAACAAGCCCTGGTTCAAGCAATCTGGCAAGAACACGCCCTGTCTCCCGCATTTCTGGAGGAGATGGGACGGATTTGCCCATGGTCGGCGCTTTCCCCTGCGCCCGATGATCTCAGCCTGGGTAATTTGCCGCGCTGGATATGTCGCAGCGGCGGCGGTCAGGCGCGCGCCGTCATCCCCATCACCGTGGCCTGGAATCTTCTGCTACACGCTTTTGCCGTCTTTGACAACATTGAAGATGGCGATGTCTCGCTCGAACAGCCCCAATTGGCCGTCTGGCTCAACGCCGCGCTCGGCTTGTTGTTTACCGCTTCCAGCGCCTTGCAACGCTTGGAAGCCTATGGCGTCGAGCCGGCTACAGCTATGGCTATTCGGTATCAATTCTATCCGGCTTT
>JAYRVN010000027.1:0-9361 GCA_041918535.1 Chloroflexota bacterium | reverse complement strand
GCGAAAAAGACCTGCCCGATGTTGGCATGGTGGTGATGGAGGATGCCGAGACCGGCGAGCAATTGTTCGTGGATACGCACGACAAAAAATTTCGCCAGCGATTTGCCGATGCCGCGCAAAAACGTGAAATGGAGTTAAGCGCCGCTTTCAGCCATGCCGGTGTGGATGTCCTGCCGCTTTCAACAGAGGACGATCTTGTACGCCAGATCGTCCGTTTTGCAAAGCGGAGAGAACAGGTTCGGAGATGATTTACTGTTTGATCTCAGTGGTTTGAACATATTCAATGTCATTCATCTGGTCTTCCCTGCTTTATTTGTTGATCCTCGTCCCGTTGCTGGTCTGGTCCTATTTCAGATCGCAACGGCAAAGACGTGCCATTGCCACGCGCTATGGCAGCCTGGGTGTTGTGCAGGAACCCGGCAAGAATTCAGGCAGGCGTCGCCACATTCCCGCCCTGATCTTTTTGCCCGATGTGGAGCCGGGCGCGGCTATCAAGCGACTCGGTCGCCTGGCGGCTAAGGTGGCTTGCAGTGTGGAGGCGTCTCAGGCATATTTTCCGCCAGGCAAGACAGTGGTCACCGGCTATCCCGTGCGCGAGGAATTGCGTCAGGCGCTGACGTTGAGCCGGGCCGAGGCGCGCGCGGCGTTCGATTTGCGGATGGATGAGCCCGTAGTGTTCGTCTTTGGCGGCAGCCGGGGCGCCTGGAGCATCAATCAGGCTTTGATGGCTGTGTTGCCGGAAGCTTTGCGGGAGACGCAAGTGATTCACGTAAGTGGGACTTTGACCTGGCCGCAGGTGGATGCCAACCGGCAGCAATTGCCCGGCGAGTTGCGCGCGCGGTATCGCGCTTTCCCTTACTTGCAGGCGGAAATGGGCGCAGCCTTTCGCGCCGCCGACCTGGTGGTGGCGCGCGCTGGGGCGAGCATGTTAGGTGAGGGGCCGGCCTTTGGTTTGCCGGCGATTTTAGTGCCTTACCCCCACGCCTGGCGCTACCAAAAAGTCAATGCGGACTATTTGGTGGAGCGCGGGGCGGCCCTGCGCCTGAACGATGAGCAGATGTCGGCGCAATTCTGGCCGATGTTGCAAAGCCTGTTGCGGCAGCCAGAAAGGCTGGCTGCGCTGGGATCGG
This sequence comes from Chloroflexota bacterium, assembly GCA_041918535.1. Taxonomy (GTDB): domain Bacteria; phylum Chloroflexota; class Anaerolineae; order Promineifilales; family Promineifilaceae; genus DAOTXO01. Next base: position 8,231 of record JAYRVN010000027.1, on the reverse strand, counting down.
CGGCACGAGCGCTCGATCAACCGGCGGCGGCGGCCAACCTGGCGCGTCTGATGTTGGAGATGGCTTCCCGGCAGACCGGTGTGAAACTCGCTTGAGGCGCGACGCATGATTAGCCTGATGACCCTTTTCTGGATATTGGTGATTGTTTTCGCCTTGTTGGGCACAGGGCGGGGTTGGGCGAAAGAGATTATTGCGACAGCGGGCTTGTGCTTATCTCTTTTCACGATCCAAGTGTTGAGTGGCCGGGTGTTAGGGTTACTTAATCTGTTGGACGATCCCACGCGACCCTTGCAGATAGGCGTGGATGAGCTTTACCGTCGGCAGTTCTGGGTGTTGACCGCTTTTCACATTGTGGTGACGATTTTTAGCTACCAGGGACCGACGATCGGGCCATTGGGCTCCCGTCTCAGCGCCCAGAAGCGCATTCAGGAGCGGTTGCTAGGGGGCGTTTTGGGCGCGGCGAATGGGTACCTGATTTTTGGGACGATTCTGGGCTTTTTGGAGTTTCATTATACGACGCAGGGTCTGCAACGCTTGCCGCCGGGTGGTTTTTACCCGTTTGATCCCAACATTCTGACACGGCCGCTGGACGCGCTCAACATTCTTATTCTCTCCTATTTGCCGTTACAGGTGTTGGGGGGCGTGTTGGTATTTGTCTTAATTCTGGTCTTTTTCTTTGTTCTGATTGTCCTTATCTGAGCTGTGAAGGCAACCTTAAGCGTATGTTGGTATCGGCCGAAATGAAACAGTCAACGCCAGTTATGTTGCAACCGGGCCTGCACATTCACCTGGTAGGCATTGCCGGGGTCGGCATGTCGGCGATTGCGCGCGTTTTGTTGGGACGGGGTTATCGGGTTTCGGGCTCGGATATGAATTTGAATGCCTTATCGGCCGAATTAGCCACCCTCGGCGCGACAATTTATGGCGATCACGTTGCCACCCACATTGCCGGGGCTGACCTCCTGGTGTACTCCTCGGCCGTCAACAGCCTGAACCCCGAAGTCGCCGCTGCTCGTCAGAGCGGCATCCCCGTTTTGAAGCGCGCCGACTTGCTCGGCGAGTTGATGGCCGGCAGCTACGGCATGGCCGTAGCCGGTACGCACGGCAAGACCACCACTACCGCCATGATCGCCCAAATCCTGACTGAAGCCGGGCTAGACCCGACCGTCATTCTGGGCGGTGTTCTGCCGGCGTTAGGCAGCAATGCGCACGTGGGCCAGAGTCGCTACTTCCTGATTGAGGCGGACGAATACGATCGTATGTTCTTGGGCTTGCGGCCGGAGGTGGCCGTCATCACGAATGTCGATCATGACCACCCGGATATCTATCCAACGGCGGCCGAATATCAAGCAGCTTTCGTTACTTTTGCCCAGCTTCTGCCGCCGGGCGGCCGTTTATTCGTGTGCGCCGACGATCCGGGCGCGCTGGCGGTGACGACGGCAGCGCGTCTGACGGACATAGCCGTGATGACCTACGGCTTAGGCCATCAGGCGCAGTTGCGGGCGGTTGACCTGCGCTCCAACCCGTTAGGCGGGCATGATTTCGTGGTGCTTGAGGGCGAACACACCATCGGTCTGGTGCGCTTACGTGTGCCCGGGTTGCATAATGTCCGAAATGCTCTGGCCGCTATCGGTGTGGCGCTCGACGCCGGGATTGCGTTCTCCGCCATTCAACCCGTCCTGGTCGCTTTTGGCGGGGTTGACCGCCGTTTTGAACAGGTTGACACGGCCGCAGGCGTGACAGTGGTAGACGACTACGCCCACCATCCCACCGAGGTGCGGGCCACTTTGGCGGCGGCGCGGCAGCGTTTTGGCGGTCGTCGTCTTTGGGCTGTGTGGCAGCCCCACACCTTCAGCCGGACGCTGGCCCTGCTGGACGAATTCAAAACATGTTTTGCTGATGCCGACCGGGTGATTATTCTGGATGTGTATCGCAGTCGCGAGCAGGACACGTTAGGGCTGGAGATGGGACAGGTGGCGGCTGATATGCCGCATGCCTACGTGCGGCATATCGGCCGAATCCCTGACGCCGCCAGTTACATCCTCGACCGCCTTTATCCCGATGATGTTGTCATCACCCTGAGCGCCGGCAACGGTAACGCCGTCGGTCAGCTAATTCTCGATGCGCTCAAAGAACGGGTGAACCGGTGACTGCTCCGCTAACCCGCTTGCGCCCGGAGGAAATCTAACGTGACAGCCGCGATGGACGCTAAGGATACCCAAACCACCCGGGCCATCCAATCCCGTTTCAGCGAGCTTTTTGGCGAGCGTTTCTGCCTGAACGAGCCGATGTCTCGCCACACCTCCTCGCGGCTTGGCGGCCCGGCCGAGATGTTTGTCACCGTTAGCAGCGCCGCCGAATTGCAGGCGGCCATTGAACTGGCCTATAGTTTGCGCGTACCCTATTTTGTCATGGGCGGCGGCTCAAACATCCTGGTGGCGGACGACGGGGTGGCGGGATTAGTCATCCTCAACAAAGCCAGGAACTACAGTTTCCGACATAATGGCGTGAGCGTTATTTGTGCGGTGGAATCGGGCGTCAACCTTTCGGCGCTGGCGCGTCAATGTATCAGCAAGGGGCTGGGGGGTCTGGAATGGGCCGTGAACGTGCCGGGCACGGTTGGCGGCGCCATCGTGGGCAACGCCGGGGCGCACGGCTCAGATATGAAGAGCAACCTGGTCAGCGCACAGGTTTGGGCGCCGGACGGTGTGCGCATGTTTAGCAACCGCGACCTGGCGTTTGGCTATCGCACCAGCCTGTTAAAACAAGAGCGTAAGATGACTGAGGGTGCGCCGCGCGTGGTATTGACGGCCGACCTCCAGTTGCGCCCCGAGCCGGTATCCGTGTTGGAGGCGCGCGCCGCCGCTTTTACCGCGCACCGCAAACAGACCCAACCGGGCGGCGCGAGTCTGGGCTCCATGTTTAAAAACCCGGAGCATTACTATGCCGGCTATCTGATCGAGGCGGCGGGATTGAAGGGGTTACGTTGCGGCGGCGCGCACATCTCGGAAAAGCACGCCAATTTCTTCCTCAATGATGAGAATGCCACGGCTGAAGACATTCGCACGCTGGTGGCGGAGGCCTGGCACGCGGTGCGAGATCAATTCGGCGTTGAACTGGAGATTGAGGTGGAACTGGTGGGTAAGTGGCGCTTTGATGAGGCTTAGCCGATTGGCGTGGAATCGAGGGGTTGAATCGTATGCGACGACTTAAAGTGGGCATCATTTTCGGGGGACGATCGGGCGAGCATGATGTCTCGTTGATGTCGGCCGAATCGGTGATGAAGGCGCTTGACCCCGGCAAATATGAGGTTGTGCCTATCGGTATCACGCGCCAGGGGGAATGGATCACCGGCGATGCGTTGGCCGCTTTGACCGGCGGCAACTCGACCCGGCAACCGGCGGCGTTGCTGGCCGGCGCAGAGCCGTCTGGCCTGATGAAGATTGACGGCGAGGCGCGATTGAGTCTGGCAACGGCGTTGGATGTGGTTTTCCCGGTGTTGCATGGGCCGTTTGGCGAGGATGGCACGGTGCAGGGATTGTTGGAGTTGGCCAATGTGCCCTATGTGGGCGCCGGCGTGGTCGGCTCGGCCGTGGGCATGGACAAGGCCATTTTCAAGTACACTATGCAGGCTACCGGCTTGCCCGTGTTGCCCTGGCGGTTGGTGCTGCGTTCGGAATGGTTGGCGCAGCCGGCGGCGGTGACGGCTAATCTGGAGGCGGCCCTGACCTATCCGATGTTCACCAAACCGGCTAACCTGGGTTCGAGTGTCGGCATTGCCAAGTGCCGCGATCGGGCCGAGTTGATCAGCGGGCTAACGGAGGCAGCGCGGTATGATCGGCGGATTGTGGTAGAACAGGGCATCAATGCGCGGGAATTGGAGGTGGCGGTGTTAGGGAATGATGAGCCGCTGGCGAGCGTGGTGGGAGAAATTCGGCCGAAACGCGCCTTTTATGACTACATTGCCAAATATATCAGCGACGATTCCGAACTGCTTATCCCTGCCCCCATCACCCCCGCTATGTCCGACAGGGTGCGCGCCATGGCCGTGCAGGCATTCAAGGCCATAGACGGCGCTGGTTTGGCCCGGGCCGATTTTCTGCTCGACCGCGACACCGACGTGCTCTACTGCAACGAGGTCAACACTATCCCTGGTTTCACCCGCATCTCTATGTATCCGAAACTGTGGGAAGCTACCGGCGTCACCTACCCTGAGCTACTAGACCGTCTGATCGAGTTGGCGTTAGACCGTTTTGAGGAGAAGGCTTCTCTCAAGACTTCCTATGCTGTGGATGGTGAATAAACGATGCCGCCTGTTATGGAGCGCCGCCAGGAATCTACTCGGAACCAACCGGCCGCAAACCAGGTCAAGAGCCGACGTTTGCGTCGCCCTAAAATGGTCAAGGTCAAGGCCGCCGCGCCCGCCTACATAGCGCCGCGTGTCGTGCCGCGCACGGCGCAAGAACGGCGCCGGCGCAACACGCTGCAACCGGTGCGCGCCGCCGGACAAGCGGCGCTAGATGTATTGGGTTCGGCGCGATGGGTCAGTTTCTTAATCTTGCTTTTGTGCATTTATTCTCTCTATTTGATCGGGGTCAACCCGCGCTTTCATCTGCACCAAATCATCGTGGAGGGAGCGGGCAGCCTGAGCGCCGATGACATCATCCAGGCCAGCGGCTTAAGCGGGGTGCACATTTTCGCGGCCAATCCGAAGGCAGCCGCAGATGCCGTCTCCACCTTGTCCGGCGTGCGTTCGGCGGCCGTAGAGCTGCATTGGCCCCAAGAAGTCCGCATTATCGTGACGGAGGATGCGCCGGTTTTTGTGTGGGAAGAGGCGGGGCAGCGTTACTGGGTGAATGATCGGGGCGAGTATGTGCCGACGGGAGACCAGGGCGTGTCAGGCCTGATGGTTATCACGGCTGAAGTGCCGCCGGCGCCGACGGCGACGCCGGAACCTGAGGCGGCGGCGAAGGGGTCTGAGGTGGAGACGGAAGCGGCTCAGGCGTTTCGGCCGAAAACCTTTCTGCGTTTTGTGCCCCAGGAAGTGCTCGTCGGCGCGCAACAGTTGGTCGAGATTCGGCCGAATATAGACCGTCTCTTCTACACCCCCTATGGCGGCCTCAGTTATCAGGACGGACGTGGTTGGCGCGGCTACTTCGGCGTGGGCGATGACATGTTCACTAAAGTCGCTTTATATGAAACGATCATCGCCGATCTGCTGGCGCGCGACATCACGCCCAGTTACATCAATGTCAGCAACCCGGAGCGCCCGTATTACCGCGCTCCCTAAGGGACAACATAGCGGCAAGGTTGTGAGTGATGGAAGGCATTCTGTTTGGATTGGACATAGGCACCACAAAAGTGTGCGCTATTGTCGGTGAAGTCCGCCAGGGTCGGCTCCAGATCATCGGTCTGGGCGTCGAACCATCGCGCGGAATGCGCAAAGGCATGGTCGTAGACGTGGCGGAAGCCGCCGGGGCCATTGCGCTGGCGGTGGAAAAGGCGGAACAAACCTCCGGCTACGAGTTGAAATCAGCGCTGGTCAGTATGGCCGGCGAGCATTTACGCTCCTTCAACGGCGCCGGCGCGATTAACCTCCAACGTAGCGATGGCGGTGTGACGCGTGATGACGTGAAACGCGCCCTGGAGGCCGCCCAAATAGTCGCGATCCCGCACGACCGGGAGCTGGTGCATATCGTCCCGCGCCACTTCACGGTTGACGACCAGGAAGGCGTCTCCAGCCCGCTGGGTATGCATGGACGCCGCTTACAGGTCGAGGCGCACATTGTCACGGCCTCCAGCACGGCGCTGATGAATCTGAAGCAGTGCGCCAAGGAGGTTGGACTGGCTGTCGAAGAGTTTGTGCTGAATGTGCTGGCTTCGGCCGAAGCGGTATCGGAGCCCTCGGAGCGGGATATGGGCGTGATTGTGGCCGACATCGGCGGCGGCACAACCGATATTGCCTTATTCTCTCAGGGCAAGGTGTGGCATAGCGCCGTCATTCCCCTGGGCGGCCAGCACATCACCGGCGACATCGCCATCGGCCTGCGCGTCCCCTTCGATGTGGCCGAGGCCATCAAATTGCAGTATGGGGATTGTCGGCCCGGCGAGATTGACGCCGGAAATGAGTTCACCGTCAAGCCCTTTGGCGATGACCGCATTGTGGTGGGCTGGCGCGACTTGGCCTATGTCGTCGAGGCGCGCGTCGAAGAGCTGTTTGAGATGGTGTTGAAATCGGTGAAAGAATCCGGGTATGCCGGCTTGTTACCCGCCGGGATTGTCCTGACGGGTGGCACAGCGCAGTTGCGGGGGATTACCTCCGTCGCCGAGCGTATTCTTGGCGTGCCGGCGCGAGTCGCCAGCCCCAAAAATCTGGTTGGGCTGGTAGATGCTTTGCAAGGCCCGGCCTTTGCCACAAGCGTGGGGTTATTGCGTTGGGCTATAGCCGGCCACAACGCTTATCTGCCCCGCCTCGACACCGATCCGGGTGGGGATCGGTGGCAATGGTGGCGGCGGTGGTTGCGGGGTTTCTTGCCTGATTAAATCGGGCAGCCCGATAGGGCGTGAGACTGGCAACGATAGAATAACTGACTAATGAACTATTCGAACTAATTTTTTTGGAGAGGGTTGAGATATGGACAAGCTAAGGAACAGTAATGTGCGGCGGATGCCGGAAGTTGAAAGCACCGCCCTGATTCGGGTAGTTGGCGTAGGCGGCGGCGGCAGCAATGCCGTCAACCGCATGATTGATGAAGGCATTGTGGGCGTTGATTTCATCGCTGTCAATACGGATAATCAGGCGCTCATGCAGAGCCGCGCTCCACAGCGGCTGCACATCGGCGAACGAGCCACGCGGGGCCTGGGTGCAGTTGGTAACCCGGAGATGGGCGAGCGCGCGGCGGATGAATCCGCCGACGAGTTGCGCCAGGTATTACAGGGCTCGGATATGGTATTTGTCACGGCCGGGATGGGCGGCGGCACGGGGACGGGCGCCACACCGACTGTGGCGCGGGTGGCCCGGGAACAAGGCGCTCTCACCATTGGGGTGGTGACGCGCCCGTTCGGTTTCGAAGGCTCCAAGCGCGGTAAAACGGCTGAGGCGGGCATTGAGAAGTTGAAGGAATATGTGGATACGTTGATTGTCATTCCTAACGATCGGCTGCTGGAATCGGCCGATAAACGTCTTTCCTTCCTCGATGCCTTCAAGATGGCCGATGATGTCCTCCGCCAGGGCATCCTCGGCATCAGCGAACTCATCACCGTGCCCGGTCTGATCAACCTGGATTTCGCCGATGTACGCGCCATCATGTCTCTCGGCGGCGCGGCTTTGATGGCGGTCGGACATGGCAAGGGCGAGAACCGGGCGCATGACGCCGCCATGCAAGCCCTCTCCAGCCGCCTGCTGGATGTCACCATTGACGGCGCGCGCGGCATCTTGTTCAACGTCACCGGCGGCCCGGATATGAGCCTGTATGAAATCAACCAGGCGGCTTCCATCATCCGCGAAACGGCCCATCCCGACGTGAACCTGATCTTTGGCGCGGTCATTGATGAGAAGATGGTGGATCAAATTCGCATCACCGTCATCGCCACCGGCTTTGACCATGCCGGCAACGGGATGCGGCGCGTTTTGCCGACCCCGACAACCGCCGCCGCGCGCCCGGCCGCCCCGGCGCGCCCCGTCCGGGAGGTTGCGCCGCCTCCCCGACCGGAGACCGCCCAGGAGTCTCAGATGGCTTCCGTAGAAGCCGCCTTGCCGGAGAAACCGGCTGCGCGACCGGAGCGTGACAACACGTTCCGGCTGGATGACCTGGAAATTCCCGCTTTCCTGCGCAAACGGCGCGGTTAAAGACATCGGCTAGTGGGATGGTTGGTTGGTGGGTTGGTGGCTCCTCTCCCCGACCAACCGACCAACCAACCAGCTAACCGATGCGCAGAGTGAAAATAGGCGACAATCCAACCCGGGATGTCCGCCAGAGCCTGGCTGGGTGTTGCGTGCCCGCTCAGCCGGCGCGTGAAGAAACCGTGAATGCAAGCAAATTGCTAACAAATAGCCTGTTTTTTTGGCTTGCCGGCTTGCCTTTTCCCCGGCTGGTGCTATAATCCCGCCCATTGATAGTGCCATATATGGGTATGCAAATGGATAAGCCCACCATATATGGCGCATTTTGTTGATGCGGCGGGGATATTTGTTATGAAGTGCCCATACTGCCAATACGAGAAGACGCACG
>JAYRVN010000026.1:0-3148 GCA_041918535.1 Chloroflexota bacterium | reverse complement strand
CGGCGCGAATATTGACCTGATGACCCATGATTACGCCTCCAACATGTGATTGATAGACCTTTTCTTGCTCAGTTAACCGACGTTGAACGACCGCCCGGCTGACGCGCTGCCGGCTGTGCGCGATGGCCGCGACTCTCCCTCATCCATCAATTAGAGCCTTCTTAGAAAAGCCTTGCCACAATCTGCCGGCGCAATTGGCAACAGGCCATGCGACGGCGTAATTATCTTAATGACCTATACTCGCGCCGATTTTAGCACAGTTTTGGGGGAATGTGAGCTACCAGTCGCTCAGGTATACAGTTGCTCAAGCAAATCGAGCACCAACTCTTTGACCTCGCCCCGGTCAGGCAATGCGCCAATCAGGCCGTACATGGGAGCGCTACGGCCGGATTGGGGAGGTTGATCCGGGCCTTGTGAGCGCGTCAGACGCGCCGACAGACGGTTGAACACGCTGTCGGGGATCAGGCGGCGCACGGCAGCGGCGCTGCCCACCAGGAGGCGCTGGCTAAGACCCCGCCAGCGAGCCGCCTGCACCGCCTGCGCCGAGGCGCGCAAATCGGCCAGGAAGGCGTCCGTCTGCTGCACATGGGCGTAGTTGACGGTCATATGGAGGCTAGGCGGCTTGTGTTGGCGGTCAAGATGCCAGCCGCGCACGCTCATCTCGTCGGCCACCTGGTAGATGTCGAAGCGGTTGGCGGCGATGGCGAGCAAGCTGGCCGGGGGGTCGCCGACCAGGTACAACCCTTCGATGGCGCGCACACCTTGTTTGATGCGTTCGGCCGAATCCATTACCTCTTTCACCAACTGCGTGTACCCTTCTTCGCCCAAATGCTGCATGACGGCCCAGGCCGCGGCAATCACCCCGCCGGCGCGCGTCCCCAGCATGGAAGGCGAGGCGTAGATGCCGCCGGGCCACTCCGTCACGGCGAAGTATTGGCCCCGGCGCAACGCTTTATCCCGGTAAAGAATGACGGAAGCCCCTTTGGCCGCGTAGCCATACTTGTGCAGATCGGCCGAAATGGAAGTCACGCCCGGCGCGCTGAAATCGAAGGGGGGAATGGCATGGCCGAGCTTGCGCGCAAACGGCAACAGGAAGCCCCCCATGCAGGCATCCACATGCAACAGCAGATCATATTCCCGCGCCAACGCCCCCATTTCTTCAATTGGGTCGATCATGCCGTGCGGATAGCTCGGCGCGGACCCTACCAGCAGGATGGTGTCGGGCGTGATGGCGGCGCGCATGGCGGCCACATCGGCGCGGTAATCCAGACCCAGCGGCGTCCGCACCAGTTCCACGCCGAAGTAATGCCCCGCCTTGTCCAGCGCCGGGTGGGCAGAAACGGGCAAGATCAGGTTGGGCCGGGTTATGTGCGGGCGCGTGCGTCGCGCCCACTCCCGCGCCGCCAGGACGGCCAATAACAGGCTCTCCGTCCCGCCGGAGGTCATGTTGCCCACCACGTCAACGCCGCCGCCCAGGATCGAGGCGGCCATACCCACCACCTCCGTCTCAAAGCGGCGCAAGCTGGGGAAAGCGCCCGGATTAAGGGCATTTTCCGCCATGAACAGGCTATAGGCGTCGTGCGCCAATTGTTGCGTGGCTGGATCGGCGGCAAACACCAGACTGAACACGCGGCCGTCGCGCCAGGCCAGGTCGTGCGCCCGGCGCGTTTGCATCTCGGCCAGGATTTCGTCGGGGGCGCGTCCGTGCGCGGGGAGGGGAACCGGTTCGTGGCTCATTGGCATTGAAGTTGGCGGGGGGATTCGGCCGAATCCCCCCGCATCTCAGTCGCCTTACTCCAGGCCGGCCAACAAGCCGACACGCGCATTGAACGCCTCAATCAGACGATCAATCTCGCCCGTCAGGGCCGGAATACGCGCCCAGTAGTCGTCATCGTACCACTGCGCCTGAATTTCGTCGAAGCTCTTGCCCTGCTGCTCCACCCAGGTGAAGTATTTCAGGTTGTGGATGCGCTTGCGGTCGTGGTAGGCAAGTTCCTGCATATTGTCGGTACTCTGGCCCAATAGGTAACGATGGAAAATCGCCGCGCTGCCCGCTTCAGTCAACGGGCCCTGTTCCGCTTCCAGTTCCACCAGTCGGCTGCCATACATATCCATCGAGTCAGTCGCCACTGTCACCACCACATCCCGTTCGCCCAACTCATAGTAGCGGGCGAATTTGATGGCGGAGAGGACGTTTGCCACGCAGGAAATGCCCAGTTGCGGCAGCTTTTCCACCAGATCGCGCGACACCCCCTGCCTCAGCAAGTAATCCTGACCGACCGGCTCATTGAACAGGCGGATGAGGCCCATCGGCGCGGCATCATCAATCGCGATGACCAGGTCTGTGTTCTTGACGTTGTGAATCCAGGGCACATGTTTATCCCCGATGCCCTCAATGCGGTGCGCGCCAAAGCCGTTTTGCAGCAACGTGGGACATTGCAACGCCTCGCTGGCCCCGATCTTGCTGCTGGGGAATTGTGCTTTCAGGTAATCGCCGGCGGCGATGGTGCCGGCGCTGCCGGTTGCCACCACCATGCCGCGATAACGCTCGCGCCCGCCCATGACCTGGTTGAGCGCCGCATGCATGGCCGCCCCGGTCACCTCGTAATGCCACAAGTAGTTGCCGAACTCCTCAAATTGGTTAAAGATAGCCAGATTCTGTCCCGAACGGCGTAATTCCCAGCATTTGTCAAAAATCTCCTTGACGTTGCTTTCGGAGCCGGGGGTCTTGATGATCTCGCCTGCCACCGATTCCAGCCAGGCAAAGCGCTCCTGACTCATGCCTTCGGGTAGAATGGCAATAGATTCGCAGCCCAACAGGTTGGAATCGTAGGCGCCGCCGCGACAATAGTTGCCGGTGGAAGGCCAAACCGCCTTTTGGCTGGTAGGGTCGAACTGGCCGGTGACCAGGCGCGGGACGAGGCAGCCGAAGGCCGCGCCGACTTTATGCGCGCCGGTGGGAAACCATTTGCCGAGCATCAGTAAAATTCGCGCCGGAACGCCGGTGAGCGCCGGCGGCAAGTCGAGGAAGTTAACGCCGCCATAGCCGCCGCCGAAGGCTACCGGTTCATTGTACCAGGTGATGCGGAAGAGGTTGAGTGGGTTGAGGTCCCACAGACCGACGCCCTTGAGCTGCTCGCGAATGGCG
>JAYRVN010000025.1:0-11337 GCA_041918535.1 Chloroflexota bacterium | reverse complement strand
TCAATGATTTCACCCCCAACCAAACCTTCCTGGAGTTGCTCACCGCCGTTATCCGCCAACACGCCCCGGAACTCGACAGCCTGCGACAGCAAGCCGCGCGGGTGCAAAACGGCCCTGTCTACGTTATTGACCGGCGCGCCATCCAACAAGGCGGAACCCCGGCCTTTGAAGACATGATCGGCTGGTTTGGGGCGCGTCAAGGACAGATAATGCCGGACACGTATAACCCGAACCCCAACTACCAACTCCTCTCGGCCGGCGGCCCGCTCGTTTTAGAACCAGCCCTGGAAGAGAAGCTGTTGGCCGCCGTGCGTGAATGCCTGTTGGTCGGCCCTCCCCAGTAGCCGCTTCCCAATAACGCCAACCCGCGCCGGCAACGGGCGAGACCCATTAGGCGGGAATGAACTGGCGGCGGCTTGGCGCTTTCTCAGCGATAGAGAAAGCGCAGGGCCGCGCCCAAATCGTCGCGCCAAAGGCCCCAGCTATGGCCGGCGGGTAGCTCCACGTAGTCCAGGGCATAACCACGCTGGCGCAAGGTTGCCGCCAGTCGCCGATTCGCTTCCAGTAAATTGCTGCCGTCCGCGCCGACAGCCGTCTCATACGTACCGACGACCAGGTGGATTCTCAACGGCAGCGGGTCGCGCACAGCCAGCCCGCGCGCTAAACCGTCATTATCCCCGTTTACTGCGCCGGATTGACCGGCTGCCAGTCCGAAAACATCCGGGCGCGTCACGCCCAAATGTAGGGCGATCAGACCACCCAGGGAAGCGCCTAGTGTGCCGGTAGCCGCTGGCGCCGGATCGGTTTGATAGGTTGCCTGGATGAAAGGGACCAACTCATTGGCGATGAAGTCGGTGTAGGCGTCGTTGCGCTGGTATTCCGTGACGCGCTGGATGGGCGGGATGAAGACAGCCACCAGCGGAGGAATATCCCGCCGGGCGATGAGTCGGTCAAGAATGGCAGGGGTGTCTATGAGCGTCAGATAATCGCCGCCGTCGTGGATATAGAGGGAGGGTAAACGTGCGCCGACAAGCTGGCCGGGCGGGATGTAGACAAAAAAAGTGCGACGCTGGCCGAGCGCCTGGCTATCCAGGGTGTGTTCGCTGATGGTTCCCGCCGGATAGGTCTCCGCAGGGGTTTGGAGTTCGGGCGGCAACTGGTAAGCGGGCATCACCAACTCCGAGTTGAGGCCATAACCGCTTAGCAGGGTGCGCGGGTTAAGCGGGTCGAGCCGACGCGCGCCGTCTACTTCGATCTGGTAATCAAGACGAGCATCCGGCTCAAAGGTGGCCGCATACCACCACAACTCCGTCTCCTCGATGGATTGCAGGGCGGGAGCGTTTGGCGAGTCCCAATTGTTCATATCGCCCACCAGACGCACCGACCGCGCCTGACCGCGCCAGAGAAATACGGCGCGCGTAGCGTCGGTTAGGGGTGTGGCCGGGATATGCGCCAGGTAGTCGGATACCAGGAAACGGCGTTCGGCGAAACGCGCAGCGTTGATGCGGGCTAGAAATTGATCAAAGCCGGCGGGTGTATCGGGCGCAACCGTCGGAGTGGGTGTGACAACGGATGCGGGAGGCGGGGATGGGACGGTTGAAAGGGCCACGCGCTCGAGCGGGCGGCAAGCGGCCAGGCTGATAAGCCCCATGAGTAACCACGCCGGGCGTGTAAATGGGCAGAACCATAAGCAGCGCATGGGGTGATTGTACCACTTCGGCTCAGGTCTGAAGATGAGAGTGGGCGCCGGGCGGCGCAATTTTCAACTGCGCTAACGTGGGTGGTTTAGCTACCCGTCAGGCCCAATTCACGCGTCCAGAGGTGTTCGGTGACGTAAGCCAGGCCGGCGCGCAAGTGGCGGCGGTAGGTGCTGAAGGGCAGGTCAAGCAATTCGGCGGCTTGCTCTTGGGTGACGGCGGGCTGGAAGTAGGTGTGGTGGAGGGCGCGGTAGAGTTTTTGTTGGCGCGGGGAGGCTTGTAGGGTTTCGGCCGAATCCCGCACCACTCGCCGCAGCGCCGCCACCCGGTCTTCTTCACCCGCTTGCGCCATCACCAACCGGGAACGTAACAAGGGATTATTTTGCAGCGCCACCGGGTCGGTGTACCCCCGTAAAGCTTCCCGAATCGCCTCGGCGAAATCAGATTGGCTGAGCATCAACACCGTTTCGGCCGAACGCGGCGGTGTGAAACGAGTCGCCAATTCGCGCTCACCCATCATGGCCAGCCAATTCATCGGCGGTGATAAGCGCCAATGGCGGCCATAAATGCCGTAGAGACGCCCGTTGACCAGGAAATCCAGTTCACGCAAACGGCCTACATCGGCGTACATAAACATCGGCGCCCAGAAATCCGGCTCCACGCACGGAATAAACGTGTAGGCCAGGCCCGGTGTGGTCAGGTAATGTTGCACCATGTTGATGAAAATGCGCGTTTGTACCGGCGACACGGATTGATAGCTATCACGCCCCATCCAAAACCGGAACAGCGTCGCCGACTCTCCCTCGCGCAAGGGAGAGTGTTGCTGTAAATATTGGACAACGGCGGCTACCACCGGATCGCGCGCGGTGTCGTCCGGCAGCAGGTGCGCCAGCGCCACCTGTTGCAAGAAGCCTTGCGACCGATTCCCACTGCCCCGGAACACAACCAACCCGTTCGGCTGACGGACGCGCCAATAGGTGAATAATTCGGCCGATTCCGCCCCCTCATATTGCTCCACCATTGCCCGCAACCAGGGCGCATCCTCCGGGCCGGCCTGATCGGTGAAGACCGCGCCTTCCTGCTGCCAGGTGATGAATGGCCGCACCATCGGGTTGTCGCGATGCAAATACACATAATCCGACAAATTCTGCCGCTGCTCCTTGCCATCCCCCTGGTTCAAATGATCCATGTAGTATTGGCGCGCGCGCCGGTGCAACTCGACATAGCGTTCCGAATTGCGCCAGCGCAAATCCACCGTCAGCGCCTCTCGCGCTAGATCGTGCGGGAATAATCCTTGGGGGCGGTTTTCCATAAAGGACAATTCGCGCAACCATTGGAATAGATCATGGGCGTCCGGTGTGTCTAACATCGCTTCCAACAGCGACTCCGTCATCAAATACACCATCGCGCAAGCTTCTAACGCCAGCCGATGGCGCGGGCTAGGCACTTCCTGCACGAAATGTTCGAGCAGCAGCTTGATCAAGTCCGGCGCGCTGCTTGGTTCAAATTGAATGTCGGGACGCTGGGCAAACAAATCGGCGATCAAGGACAAGGCCAGAGGGTGACCGTGAGCGAAGTTGAGGACGATGTTTTGCTGGTCATCCGGCACGGCCCGTTTCTGCAAATAAATCCGGCTATCCTCAAGGTTGAGGTTGCGCAAAGGTAAAACGCGCAACAATTCATGCCAGCCGGGATCAGACCGCCAGGACAACGCCGGCGCATCGCGTCCGGCCAGAACGGTGAAAACATGATCCGGCAGATGCGGTAAACAGACATCGCGAATCCAACTGTCCAACGGCGCCAGATTCTCGTAGGTATCCACGACTAACACCGTTCGCTCGCTTTGGACCGCCAGATAATCCAACGGGTCGTCTTCTGGTGGAATCGCCAAAGCCTGACACAGGGCAGCCAGGAACAGATTGGGCGCGCTTTCTACATTGCGACCATCCAGATAGACCGTGCGCATCTCTTGTTGGCGGGCGTGATAGAGAAACTCGCGCAAGAGGGTTGTCTTCCCCATTCCGCCCGGCCCGTAGATATAGAGGACATGAAAAGGATAGGGGGTTTCGCGTATAGCCTGGTCGAACACAACCAACTCATGGGTGCGTCCGACAAAGCCCCGCCGCCGGGCAAGTTCCAGTTGTGTTGCCAATCGAGACATCGTGCTAAAGCTCCTGCCCACACAGGGGCTATGAAAAGTGATCGACCCTGTTGACTGGCGTAATCATAGCGCAAAACCATCAGCCGGATCAATAAGCGGGCGCTTGCTCTCTTAGGAGACATTCTGACGGCGCGGCCATCCACGAAAAATTAACCGGGCGCGCTCACTTTGGGCGGTGTTAGGCAAGGCGCTGTGGTATATGCACACCGAATTTCGCGCCCTGACTGCTGTGGTCGTGGATTGTATGACCGGCGGATACTCGGAAGATTTTCGGCCGATTGGTAATTGGTGAAGAATCACCGGCCACCAGCTTGTCGCAGTCTGCAAGAACCCACATCAAGGCTATAATCCCGGTTGGTCAATCATTATCATCCACTTCGATAGGCTGGGCCGGCTGCCGGCGCAAAATAGATAGCCTGACAGATGTACATGGATGGCTCTATTTTTTGCCCCATGAAGTCTGGAAGATTGACAATGAAAAAGGTCTGTTCTATGATCTATGAAGGGGTTTTCGTAAAAACGATGGCACTCCGGGAGAAAATATGATGAAAGACAATGTGACAATAACGCAGTTTCAAGAAATGTTGCGCTCGGACGAAGATAATACCGGGTTGGTGGAAGCCTTGCGCCGGTTGATGGGCTTGACGGACGCCACCGATTATCTGGCGTCGCCAAACCTGGGCTGGGTGGCTTGGTAGAATAGCCCTGGCTTAACCAGGATGATGCGCCGGCCCATCAATTTTATATGATGCTCATTCGTAAGCTTTAGCCCCTGGCGTGTCAGCATCGGGCGTACCAAACGAGGGGCTGGTTCGGCAAGAACCAGTCCCTTTTTTCTAGAGCCGGTCCAGGAAATTGTCTGAATCAAACGCTACTCTGACCATGTCCAAAGGGGACGAGCTTCTTCAATGGCTAAACCTGTTGCCCCAGCCCGAACTCTGGCCGGCGCTCTCTACCTTGCAGCCGCGACTGGTCAGGCCGCGCGGCGATTGGGATTTGCCCGGTCTTAGTTATGCGGCCATTCGCGGCGCGCCGGCGTCAGAGGGTGATGGTTGGCTGCCGTTGGCGTTGCTGCAACTGAGTATTATCCTGGTAGATGACATCCTGGATCAGGAAATAGACAGCCAATTGCAGCCGAATGGGGCCGGTGTGGTGGCAAACACGGCTTTCGCGATCCAGGCCCTGGCGT
Source organism: Chloroflexota bacterium (assembly GCA_041918535.1). GTDB lineage: Bacteria > Chloroflexota > Anaerolineae > Promineifilales > Promineifilaceae > DAOTXO01. The sequence continues at coordinate 6,290 of JAYRVN010000025.1, read as the reverse complement.
TTCAGGCGCTGGAACAAATGGCGTTGGCCCCGGAGAGCTACCGGGCGGTCAGCCGCTGCTTGACCAGCATGTGCGTGCAAACCGCCTATGGTCAGCAATTGGATGTGGCGAACTTGGTCGGTGAAGAGAACTATTGGCGTCTGATACGCGCTAAGAGCGCGCCATTTTATCGGGCCTCGCTGGAGGTGGGTGCGCTAATAGCCGGGGCTGATGCAGCTCTAATTGAGGGTGTGAGTGAGTTCGGGACGTTATTGGGTGAGATGGTGCAGATTGTGGATGACCAGATGGACGCGTTTGAGCAACCGGCCAATGCGGATTGGCTGGAAGGGCGCAATAACCTGCTCATTATGTATGCGCTGACATCCGATAATCCTGAGAAGGAACGTTTCCGGGCGTTACGGGCGCAGGTGGCGGATATAAAGGCATTAACTGAGGCGCAATTGATTCTGGGTCATTGTGGGGCTGTTAGTTATGCCCTTTTTCTGCGCAGGGAGCGGTTGCTCGCCATGTGGCGACTGGCGCAAAATCTGCCGCTAAAGAATCCGCAACCGCTGAAGGACCTGGTGATGATGTACGCGGAGGAGGCCGCCGCGATGTTACGTCGAACGGGGGTGGCAATTTCGGCCGAATCCCTGCTCAATCTCCCGCCAACACCTGGTTAACAGCCGTGATCAGTTGTTCCAACGTGAATGGTTTGGGTAAAAAGACGATCTGCCTATTAGCCAACAGATCAGGGTAACCCTCCAGTTCGCCCGGGCTGGAAGATATAACCACCGCTATCGTCGGATCAATCACTCTCAACACTTGCAAGGTTTGGAAACCATCCATCGCCGGCATATGTAAATCTAAAACCGCCACATCAATCTCTGCCGTATGTTGGAGCAACAACTGCAATCCCTCACGGCCATTAGCCCCGGCCAACACCTGCCAGCCTAACAGTCTCAGGCTGTCGCTGAGCGCGTCGCGGAGAGCGTTTTCATCCTCGATAATTAAAATGGTCGCCTCCGTCGAAGCGACTACCGGCGGGGTCTCTTCGGCTGCCGGCGCCTCAGTCGCAGTTCCCTCGGCGCGCGGCAAAAGAATCGAGAAGCGCGTGCCCTGATTGGGAGCGCTATCAACGGCCACCGCCCCATGGTGGGCACGGATGATCCCCAGAGTTGAAGCCAAACCCAAGCCATGCCCGGTTTTTTTGGTGGTGAAGAAAGGGTCGAAAACACGCCGCAAGGTGTCCGGCTCCATCCCCTTGCCGGTATCCTGCACTTCCAAACGAACATAATGGCCGAGTGATAGATCGACGCCGTGGAGATAGCGCGAGGCTTGCTGGCGATCCATCAACTCATGGGCTGTTGTGGTGATAGTAATTTGCCCAGGGCGGTCTTCCATCGCTTCGGCCGCGTTAAGCACAAGATTGAGCAGAATTTGTTGTATCTGACCTGTGTCGCCCTGCATGAACAAGGGTGTTTCGGCCAGCCGCAAACGCAATTCAACGCGCCGGGAAAGGCTGGCCCCCAGGAATAGGCGGCTGTCACGGATCAGAGCGTTTATATCGAACAAGGCGATAGCGATCTGCCCTTTGCCGGCATAAGCCAGGAGTTGGCGGGTGAGTTGGGAGGCTCTTTCGGCCGAATCCACCATCTTTTGCACATGGGATTGCGCTGCTGCCGTCGGCGCCAACTTGCGCAAGGCCAATGATCCTTGCATCAAAATGCCGGTCAATACATTATTGAAATCATGGGCAATCCCGCCCGCCAACAAACCCAGGCTCTCTAGGCGTTGCGCTTGCTGCAAGGCAGCCTCAGCCAGTTTCTTCTCCGACACATCCCGCATAGCCATCACATGCCCGGATTCGCCGCGACGCGTGTACGGGCGGGCTACCAGTTCGATTTCCAGGCGTTGTCCATTGGCGGTAATTCCTTGCACTTCTCGCGGCGGAACTTCACTCAACGGCATGTCTAGCAGAGTTTTCGCCTCCGGTATAAAAACATCAATCGGTTGCCCGATAACCGTCGGCGCGTGATCACCAAACAAGCCGATAAAGCCCCGGTTGGCCTCCACAATGCGGCCATCCTGTACAGTGATCACGCCCTCAAAAGTGGATTCGACCAGCGTTTGATAACGTTCATGGCTTTCCTGTAATTCGGCGCGTTGTTCCGTCTCCAGATTGTCTCGGTGGCGCGTCACGATGATGAACAGGAGCGTCACCATTAGCAGGGGCGCAATGATCTGGCTTAACCCGTCAATCGGATCGAGGCCCGGCGTGCGGCTGATAATGAGAGCGGCGCCAATCAGATTGATTCCGGTCAACATTAAAACCACCCGGGTGGAAATGAAGACACTGCTAAACAAGGCCGGGATCAGTAAATAGAGCAAGATATCCGGATTGGAGATGCGCGCCCCAGTCGCAAGAATCAACAAATCAAACACAATGATGAAACTCGCGGCAGCCACCAAGTAAAAGCGTGACCGGCTTATCCAATAGGCGAATCCTGCCAACGCCAGAGTAAACAGGCCGCCCAAGATACTGGTGCCTTTCCCGGCCGGCGGGGCAGCTATCACGGAAATAACCTGGGCTAATGTGCCGATAAACATCAGGCCAAGAAATAGAGAAGCCACCAGCGCCGCTTGTTGCCGGTTAAGCGGCCCGCGAATTTTCGGCGAAGGGAGCGTCGCTCGTATCCAGAAACGACTTATCCAATACATGTAGACTCCTGAGTTCGGTGCGACTCATTAATTCTGTTTAGAGCGAGAAACCTGACGCGGTTTTCTCGGTCTTGACAATATATCAGTGTCTCCATCCGGCAATTATCTAAGCATATCCCAATGTCCGGCGTAATGAAATCATCCATTCATCCACTTGTGCAACTTTGACTCCGATCTGCGCCAGGAGATACATCTATCTGGCTGCGCGGCCGGAAGCTGATGGCGTTGCCGCGGCAGCTTGGCGCATGGTACAATCCCCGGTAGAGTTTATTCGCAGGTAAGGAAGGCATTCTATGCTTAAAACGCATAGCTGTGGGGAGCTAAGGCTCGAACACGCCGGTCAGCCGGTGACGCTGGCTGGCTGGGTTAACCGTCGGCGAGATATGGGCGGCGTGATATTTATTGATTTGCGCGACCGGTTTGGCAAGACGCAGGCTGTGATTGATGCGGGGAAAACGCCTGAGGCCTTCGATTCGGCCGAAACGCTGCGCCCGGAATACGTTGTCCAGATTAGCGGCGTGGTGCAACCCCGCCTGCCCGGCCAGGAGAACCCCAACCTGCCCACCGGCGCTATCGAGGTCCTGGCTAACCAGGTCAAAATCCTTAATCCTGCCAAAACCCCCCCGCTCCTGGTTGACCGAGATGGCGGTGAAGATGAAAGCCTGCGCCTCAAATACCGTTATCTGGACTTGCGCAAAGAGCGCATGCAGCGCAACTTGACCGTCCGTCATCGCGCCATCAAATTCATCCGCGATTTCTTGGATGCCCGGGATTTCCTGGAAATCGAAACCCCTATTCTCTTCAAAAGTACGCCGGAAGGGGCGCGCGACTACCTGGTTCCCAGCCGCGTGCACCCCGGCAAATTCTACGCCTTGCCCCAAAGCCCGCAGCAACTCAAGCAGCTCCTCATGGTGGCCGGCTATGAGCGCTATTTCCAGATTGCCCGCTGTTTCCGGGATGAAGACCAGCGCAAAGACCGCCAACCGGAATTCACCCAACTCGACCTGGAGATGAGCTTTGTCGAACGCGACGACATCCTCAATCTGATTGAACCGCTGGTAATCGGCATGGTCAAAGCCGCCAGCCCACATCCGTTGGCTTATGAGCAGTTTCCGCGCATCAGCTACCGTGAGGCGGTCAATCGTTACGGCTCAGATCGCCCTGATCTGCGTTTTGGGCTGGAACTCACCGACATCACCGATCAGGTGGCCGATAGCGCCTTCCGCGTCTTCGCCGAGAACGCCGCCGTTGGGCGTCCTACCAAAGCCATCTGCGCGCCCGGCTGCGGCGACTACAGCCGCAAACAACTCACTGAATTGGAGGATATTGCCAAGGCGGCCGGGGCCAAAGGGTTGGCCTGGTTGGCGATTGCCTCCGATACGCAGGAGATTCGCGGCCCTATCGCCAAATTCCTCACCGTTCAGCAATTACTCGCCATCACCGAGCGCCTTGCCGCGCATCCGGGCGACCTGATCCTCATCGTCAGCGACCACATCACCGTCGCTAATGCCGTCTTGGGCGCGCTCCGCGACGAAATGGGCGCGCGGTTGGGTCTCAAGAGCGGCAAAGCGCTGGCTTTTGCCTGGGTAGTGGACTTCCCTCTGTTTGAAGAGGGGCTAGAAGAGGGGCATTTAGCCCCCAGCCATCACATGTTCACATCGCCCCGCCCTGAAGACATCCCATTGCTGGAGACTAACCCGCACGCCGTTTTGAGCTGGCAATATGATTTGATTTGCAACGGCTATGAGGTGGGCGGCGGCAGCATCCGTATTCATGAGCGGCCGCTGCAACGCAAGATCATGGAGTTGATTGGCTTCTCATTCCAACAAGCCGAGGAGCAATTCGGGCACATGCTGGAAGCGTTCGAATATGGCGCGCCGCCCCACGGCGGGCTGGCCTTGGGCATGGATCGCCTGATCGCGCTGATGGCGGGGGAACCCAACATCCGTGAGGTGATGGCCTTCCCCAAGAATCAAAACGCACTGGATTTGATGGCCGATGCGCCGTCCGAGGTGGCTCCACCACAGTTGAATGAGTTGCACATTGCCCTGGCGGGCAAGGCCGTTAAGGGCCCAGCCGAATAATCGGGGTGGGTCGGTCAGGGCGCATTCTTTTTTAGAAAGCGCTGTTCAATCTGGTTGATTTTTTCCACGCGACGGGCGTGGCGTCCGGCGCCGTAGGCGGTATTGAGCCAGGCGGCGACAATTTGGCGCGCCAGTTGTGGGCCAATCAGCCCGGCGCCAAGCGTGAGTACATTAGCGTGGTTATGCTCGCGGCTGTTGACGGCGGTGGATTGGTCGTAGCACATGGCGGCGCGCACGCCGGGGACTTTGTTGGCTACCATACAACTGCCAATGCCTGCGCCGTCAATGATGATGCCCTGGGCCGCTTTGCCTTGAGCGACGAGTTGGGCGACGGCATAGGCATAATCGGGGTAGTCTACCGATTCGGCGCTGTGGGTTCCGCAATCTATGACTGTGTAGTGGAGTTCTTGGAGCAGAGGTTTGAGCTGCTCTTTAAGCGTGTACCCGCCATGATCGGCGCCGATGGCCAGGGTTTGGGTGGAGGTTGAGCTGAGGCGAGAGGGGGGGGCAGTCGCCGTTTGCGGGCTTTCCGACGCCGGCGCATGGGAAATTGGCGTTTCACCCAGCACCCGCGCCAGCACTTGCCGCACAATTTTCTCTATTTCCTGACGTTCATTCTGCGCCATATAAGTCCTCGCGCTCGCGCGGACGCGGCTAACCCTGACCTATCAGGTGGGAATAGTGGGGTACAGGCTTGACGTCGCCCGGCGGCCAATAGATCAACCAGGCTTTGCCTACGATGTCACTAAATGGCAAGAACTGCCAGCTATGCGAATCGCTGGAGTTGTTGCGATTGTCGCCAAGCACAAAATATTGTCCTGCAGGCACGGTCCATGTGCCCGCATAATCAGGCTCGTCGGCGATATAAGGTTCGGTCAATGCCTGCCCATTGACTTTGACCTGCCGGTCGCCGATTTCAATCTGGTCGCCGGGCAATCCGATAATACGCTTAATGAAGTCGCGGGTGCGATCTTGAGGAAACTGGAGGACTATGATGTCCCCGCGTTGGGGGTCTTCCAGGTAGTAGGCCAGTTTGTTGATCAGTACGTACTCGCCCTCGTGCAAGGTGGGGAGCATACTGTGGCCTTCAATGCGGAAGCGCCCGGTAATGGCGTTGACCACCCAGAAAATGAGCAGGGTTAGCAGCAGGGTCTCGATAATCTCACGGATGACGACACGAGTCGGCGTGGGCATTACTCCCGGCTGTTCTGCGGGTTCAAAAGAGGCGGCTTGAGGTTCGGCCACCATAAGAGAGGACTCTTTTAACTCCATGGACGCTCCAGATTGCTGTGGCAAAGATTATAAGATGGCGTGATGACCTGCGCAACCGCCTGTGGGTGGGGGATGGGGATTTCTTAACCTGAGCGGGCGAAGGCCTTCGCCGGGCGGCGAACCGGTGGTCAGAGGGATGGAGAAGGTGTGGCGATGGGGGGATTCGGCCGAATTTTGTCCCCATCACGCGCCCGGCCAGAGCTCCGACAGCCGCCCCTGTGTGTAGCGCGTCTT
>JAYRVN010000024.1:0-4291 GCA_041918535.1 Chloroflexota bacterium | reverse complement strand
GCTTCAATCGTCGCCAAATACGCCGGCCCCCAGTTGAAGTAGGGAACGCCCAGGCATACAGCCGCCGCTTCACCGCAAGCGGCCCGGAAATCGTAAGGGACTGACCAGACTTGCGTGCCGGCGGCCGTGCGTTGGCCGGCCACTACCAGCCCCTCCGTCGTATCAATGCCGGAGATAATCACATCCGCCCCGTTATTGACAAAATCGTTGGCTACCTGTGTTGGGTCGAGCGTGACGCCGGGGATATTGAACCAGAAACCAATCCAGGTGACGGTAAAACTCAGGTCTGCCGCCGCCATACCACGTTCATTCTCCCAGCAATACCGCGCTCCCAAGTAAGCGCTGTTGACCAGGCGACGCGTTTCCGAGTCAATCAAGGGACCCAGATAAGCGATGCTGCCGGTTTGCGTCGTCATAGCCGCCGCGCACCCGGCGATCATCTTGCCGTATTCCATGCGGCCCATGAAGTTACCCACATTGGCCGGGGCTGCGCCGGTGAGTACGTCATCGCCGGAAATGTGAATGAAGGTTACATCAGGATGCGCTTTGGCGGCGTTGTTAGTGGCATCGGCAAATTCGGCCGAATTCGTAAACACCACGCTGGCTCCTTGCCCAATCAATTCGTCCGACACCTGCTCAATAGTCAGGCCCGGATTATCTGCCTGATTCAACTTGTCGAACCAAACGAAATCCGTATTGGGGTCCTTGAGCTTCACGTACTCAGCCGCTTCTCGGTGCGCCTCATTCCAACCGTGATCATCTTTGGGCCCAACCATGATCAAACCGAAAATCAACTTCTCGCCGGTTGAAGCCGGCGCGGTAGCACCAGTCTCCGGGGCTGTCGTCGGTTCCGCTGCCCCGCCACATGCCACCAAGCCGACAACCAGACAGCACAACCCAAGTATCAACCATATCTTCAGCGTTTTCATGCGTTTACTCTCCTCCAGAGTGATTATTCAAGCCTCGTTCGACCCGCTCCTTGGGAAACAAACGGGCATAAACACAGCGTTGTCGCTGTAGGTAGGTGCGAAAGAACGAAAATGGATGGGAAAGGAAAAGGCGAGAATGGGGAAAATGGGCCTATCAGAGACGCTAGATTGACTTGCCGGATTATGGCAGAGAGTCAACGGGTCGCAGAGAAGATGGTAGCGCATCTGACTCCCAAGCCTGCAGCGCTTGGCCCGGCGGATTCGGCCGAAAAATTCGTTCAAATCCGCCGGTCTTTAGCCTATAGCATAACACAGCTTCGATTCCGGTACAATCTTCCGCCGCCACCAGTTTGTCAACTTCTGTGCTTAACCCGTTGACACACCTTGATTGCCCCCGTTATAATGTTCGCATGAACAGGCCCCTAGGATGATGGCGGCAGACGCCAGGAGATTGCAATGAACAACACCGGCCGTATGATTCACCCCGTTTGGCGGCAGCTTTGGCGTTACAGTGGATGGTTATTCTTCGGCTCATGGCTCTGGTTCCTGGCCGGCTGCAACCCGCCGCCGACCGTTGACCTGCCGGCGGCGAACCTATCCGTGAAGATCACCGTAATTGATACCGACGCCAATCCATCGGATAACAAAGTGCCCATCGTGGTGCAATTCTTCCAGACGGGGACCTTTGTGCGCTTGAGCAGCGCAGATGTGGCTTGCAATGGTGTGGCTCTGGCGTGGAACGGGTTGGGCTATGCCGAGCGCGTGCCGATGGTAGCCGTAGGGGGCGTGTATCATTGCACGCACACGCGCGCCGGCGTCACCACCAGCGTTGACGTGACTGTTCCGCCGCGCCCGGTGATCCTGTCGCCCGCCTCAGGAGCAGCGGTCAATCGCAGCGCTAACCTCACCATCACGTACGCCCCCGACGGCGGCACAGGCATGCGCGCCAGCGCCGGCGACGGCTCAACCGGCCTGGGGGGGAATGTCCAGGCGGATAGCGGCACCTATAGCGGTTACGACGTGAGCAGTTTGAAGGCCGGCCCGGGCACAATCGGCCTGACGCGTGAGTTTACCTTCACGCCGTCGGGCACAGGCTTCGCCTCGGCGGAGATCGCGTACAGTTCGGGTTCGGACATCGCTGTCACCTGGAACTGAACGCCTAGGTATTGGGCAACCGCGCAGCATAAGAGCCGGTTTCTCTTTTTCGTTACTTCGGAGATTAATGCGGGTTAATTTAACTATGAAATTGTCGCGTCTGGACGACTCTCCCCCACAGGCATAGCCGGCATTTTCAGCGTGGACGGTGCATTCAGCCGCTTTTGGTGTACACTGACACAATTCGGATACGGCTGAAATCTGGCGGGGCCTGACCGCGTAGATTCGGCCGAATCCTAGCCTGACCCAATTCAGAGGAGTGTTTCCCCATGACCCAATCCGACCCACCGCGCGCCCACGCCACCTTAGGCGGCGGTTGTTTCTGGTGTTTAGAGGCGGTATATGTTGACTTGCGCGGCGTCGAGCGCGTTGTATCCGGCTATGCCGGCGGTGATTTGCCCAACCCCACCTATCGCCAGGTATGCACCGGTCAAACCGGCCACGCCGAAGTTGTGCAGATCACCTTCGACCCACAACAACTGTCTTATCACGACCTGCTGAGAGTTTTTTTCACCATTCACGACCCCACCACCCTCAATCGGCAAGGCAATGATGTCGGCTCACAATATCGCTCAGTCATTTTTTATCACGACGACGAGCAACGCCGGATAGCCGAGGTGGTCATGGCGGAAATCACCGCCGCCGGGATTTGGTCGTCGCCGTTGGTGACGGAGCTACAGCCATTGACGTTGTTTTATCCGGCTGAAGATTACCATCAGGATTACTACACGAATAATTCCTATCAACCTTACTGCCAAATCGTCATTGCGCCCAAGGTGGCCAAGTTTCGTCGGCTGTATGCCGACCGCTTGAAGAAACCTTGAGGCCGGCGGAGTATCCAATGGCCCGGGCGCAATTCAGTGACAACAATGACTCCTTGTGGTGGCAGCGCGACGCTGCCTATGAACCTTTGCCGGCGTTACGAGGGACGGTTTCGGCCGATATTGCCATCATCGGCGGCGGCTTCACCGGAGTCTCCACGGCTTTGCATCTTGCCCAACGCTTTCCTGAGCGCCGCGTGGTGCTGCTCGAAGCGCGTCACCTGGCTTACGGCGCCAGCGGCCGGAATGGCGGTCTCATGCTTAACTGGCTGGGCGGCAGCTTGCCCAGCGATCCCATCGAAGCGCGGCGCGTCTATGATGTGACTTGTAGCGGCATTGACCTGATCGAGCGCCTCATTCAGACCTACGCGCCCGGCACACGCTATCGGCGCGACGGCTCCCTGGAACTATTCACCAACGCCCGCCAAGCTGATGCCGCCGCCGCCGAAGTTGAGCAGTTGCAAGCCGTCGGCGTCCCCCTCCGATTCCTCAGCGGCCAAACGCTGGCGCAGGTCTTAGATTGCGCCGGTGTGGCCGGCGCCGTTTACGATCCGCGCGCCGGCCATCTGGAAGGCGCCGACTACCTGCGCCGTCTCCGTCCGGTGTTGTTGGCGATGGGTGTAGCCGTCTATGAGGGCACGCCCGTTACGCGCATCGAAGAGGGGCGCAGGCTGACCCTGACCACACCGGCCGGGACGGTGCAAGCCGGAGCGGGTGTGTTGGCGACTAACGCCTACACGCCACGCCTGGGCTATTTCCGCCGCCAGATTGTGCCGTTGCTGGCCTATGTCGTTGCCACCCCACCCTACTCGCCGGAGGCGTGGGTAGCAGCGGGTTGGTCGCCCGGACTGGCCGGCTTTCACGATGATCGGGGACGGGTGAGTTATGGCTGTATGACATTGGACGGGCGGCTGGTGGTCGGCGGCGGCAGCAATGCGGCTTACCATTACGCCTATGGGGGCCAGACCAGTGGGAAGGTAACCCCGACGGCTGCGGCGGCGATTCGCGGTTGCCTGTTAGAGTATCTGCCGCGTGCCGCGCAGATGACTTTTTCGCATCAGTGGGCTGGGCCGATTGGGTTAACCTGGCAACGCATTTGCGCAATGGGCGTGCGCGGCGACCATCGCAATCTTTACTATGCGCTCGGTTATAGCGGGCACGGCATTACGCTGTCTAATCTGGCCGGCCAAGTGTTGTGCGATCTATATAGCGGCGATGACAGCCGCTGGCGCGGTCTGGCGTTCTATGACCGCCCACCGGCTCATCTGCCGGGCGAACCGTTGCGTTGGGTTGGATATCAAGCCTATACGCGTTTGACCGGCCGCTCACCACGACCGCGAGCTTGAGGGGATTCGGCCGAAATTCGTTTCGGCCGAATCCCCACGC
>JAYRVN010000023.1:0-4794 GCA_041918535.1 Chloroflexota bacterium | reverse complement strand
GAAGGGTTGACCATGCAAGATTATGACGTTCTGGCCGATCCCTTCCGCGTGCCGGATCTGGTGCGGGTCATGCCGGTGTTTGAGCGGCCGGCATCTGTGACGCTGGGCAATCAGGAAGCCCGCACGCTGATTAGTGGCGCCACCAGCGATTTCCCGGACATTCGCAAATTCCAATTGGCGCAGGGTAGTTTCTTCAGTCCACAAGACCTCACCTCTGCGTCACGCGTCGCTGTGTTAGGGCAGACGGTCTACGAGAATTTGTTGCCTGATCAGACTGAGGCGATCGGCAAAAATATCAAGATCAACAACGTTCTTTTCCGGGTGATCGGCGTTTTAGAAGAGAAGGGCGCTTCCGGTTTTCAAGACCAAGATGATGTGGTGGTGGTGCCTATTTCTGCCGCCCAGCAGCGATTGTTCCCGGCGAGACGACCGGATGGCAAATTGAGCGTTGATTATATCCTGGCGGAAGTGGTGGACGAGTCGCGCCAGGACACCGCCATTGCCGATATTCAAATCGCCTTGCGGGAGACGCATCGGGTGGCTTTCGATGCCGAGGATGATTTCACCGTTTTGAGCCAATCCGATCTCGTCGGGGCCTTTGGACAGGTGACGGATATTTTGACGGTGTTCTTGGGTGTGATTGCTGGCATCTCCCTGTTGGTCGGCGGTATCGGGATTATGAATATCATGTTGGTCTCGGTGACGGAACGCACGCGGGAGATTGGCCTGCGTAAAGCGGTTGGAGCCACACGCGGCGACATTTTGTGGCAATTCCTGGTTGAAGCGATGATGTTGTCGTTGATCGGCGGCGCGGTGGGATTGGTTTTGGGCGCTGTTGGCGCCTTCATGATTGCCCGCGTTTCAAATGTGTTGACGCCGACTCTGGCCTGGGAATCTGCCGTCCTGGCGATTAGTTTCTCGGCCGCTGTCGGGTTGTTTTTCGGCATCTACCCGTCCACGCGCGCGGCAGGGTTGAATCCCATTGAGGCGTTGCGCTATGAATAAACGGCATTGTCCAGCCGAGGCCGGTTATGCAACTGGTTGAGAACTTTCGTTTGGCCTTACGCGCCCTGGGCGCGAATAAGCTGCGCGCGGCGCTGACCATGCTGGGCATTTTGATTGGCGTGGCCGCCGTTATTACTTTGTTGACGATTGGCGACGGCGTGACCCGTTTTGTAACCAACCAGTTTGTTGGGTTGGGGACTAATCTGGTGTTCATTGTGCCGGAAGGGGGACAGCCGGGCAATTTTTCCAGCGGTCAGCCGTTGACGGAATCCTCGTTGACTTTGCGGGATGCCGAGATGTTGGTGGAGCCTGGCGCTGTGCCGGGTGTGGTGGCGGTGGCCCCGCTGGTTTTTGGGGCAGGCAATTTGCAATACCTGGGGGCGTCTTATGCCGGCACGATCCGGGCCACGACACCGGCTTATGGCCCTATTCGTGGTTATGAAGCGGCGCAAGGGCGTTTTATCAACGAGACGGATTATTTCGGCCGATCCCGTGTCGTCGTTCTCGGCCCGGATGTGGTGGAGGCGCTTTTTACCGGCGATGTCAATCCCGTCGGCGAAATCGTGCGGGTGCAAGGCATTCGTTTCCTGGTGGTAGGTGTGCTGGCGCGTGAAGGCGCCAGCACATTAGGCGCCAGCCAGGATGACGCGATTATCGTCCCGCTAACCACGGCGCAAGACCGCTTACTTAACAATCGCAGCCAACGCACCGGTCAGTTTTTGATTGATGTCATTCTGCTACAGGTGGTGGAGGACAAGGCAATTCAGGGTGTCATTTTAGACGCCAGCGCCCTATTGCGGCAGTCCCATAATATCGAGTTCCGCGATGAGGACGATTTCCTGGTATTGACGCAGAAGGATTTCCTGGATGCGTTTGGAGCAGTGACCGGCGTGTTGACCATTTTCTTGGGCGCTATTGCCGGAATTTCGCTGGTGGTGGGGGGCATCGGCATCATGAACATTATGCTGGTGTCGGTGACGGAGCGCACGCGGGAGATCGGTTTGCGCAAGGCGGTCGGCGCCAAACGCCGGAATATCCTGGGCCAATTCTTGAGTGAAGCGATGGTGTTGTCGCTGATAGGAGGCCTGGGCGGGATTGTGATGGGGATTATCGGCGCGGTGGGGGTGGGGCTTGCCGTGCCGCAATTGGATACGGCAGTTTCGGCCGAAACCATTCTTCTGGCTGTCGGCTTTTCGGCGTTGGTCGGCGTTTTCTTTGGCATCTATCCCGCCTCGCGCGCTGCCGGCTTGCATCCTATTGAAGCCTTACGGTACGAATAATGCATGTGGCGTTGAATGGGTACTTTTGGAATCGGCCGAATACCGGCAGCGGGCAATACACACGCCAACTCGTTTACCACCTGCACCAACTCGTCTCCGATCTAACCCTCACCCTGGTCTATCCGCAAACCCCAGACGCCCCGGCGCCGCTGGCCGTCCCGCCGGGTGTCAACGTCCATGCCGTACCCATGCGCCCCGGCCATCTGGGCAAAGTCCTGTTTGAACAACGCGACTTTCCCCGCGCTTGCCGGGCGGCGGGGGTAGATGTGGCCCACGTGCCCTATTGGGGCGGCCCATTGCGCTGCCCCGCGCCTGTCGTTGTCACCATCCATGATCTGACCACGCGACTGGTGCGCGAATATCGGCGAGGCCTAAATGCCCGCCTCTACAACGCCCTGGTCAGCGCCGGCGCTCGTGGGGCCAACCACATCATCACCGACTCGATCGCCAGTCAACGCGATGTGACGCGCCATTTGGGCATCCCTGACGCCAATATCACGCCCATTTACCTGGGCATTGGGCCGGAATTTACGCCACGCGGCAACGTCTTGCTAGACATGGCTATCGCCCAAAAATACCAGCTGCCCGATTCTTATGTCCTCTACCTGGGCGGCTACGAGATTCACAAAAACATTAACACCCTCTTGCTGGCCTATACGTATGTGGCTGCTGCCCTGGGCGAGGAATATCCCCTGCTCCTGGCCGGCGCTCCGCCTGAGCGCGCCACGCAGCGTTTTCCCGACTATGCCCATTACATCCGGCGCTTGAATCTGGAGCCGAATGTGCGTTGGATCGGCCATGTAGACGAAGCCGACAAACCGGCGGTGTATCGGCAAGCCGCCGCTTTTGTCTTTCCCAGTCGCTTTGAGGGCTTTGGATTGCCGCCATTAGAGGCGATGGCGTGCGGCGCTCCCGTCATTACCACCACGGCCGGATCGCTGCCGGAGGTTGTCGGCGATGCCGCCTTCACCGTCTCGCCGGACAACGAGCGCGATCTAGCCGGCGCGATCATTGCCGTCTTAATCCAGACCCAGTTGGCAGCCGAGTTAAAGCGCAAGGGATTGGCCCAAGCCGCCCGGTTTAGCTGGCAGACCACAGCCCACCAGACGGTGTTGGTGTATGACCGGGTGGCCGGCGGAAAGCCCGGTTAAACTGGCGGACGCAACAGAAAGGGCCGGAATATCCCGGCCCTGGATAGGTTGCTCAAGCTACGGCGGCGGTCTCTCCGCCTGAAAGAACCCGCTCTCTTCAACTGCGCGGCGTTTAATTAGGGCAATGGTTCTTTGCTAAAGCTGAGGAACCCGGCCGCGTAACCGCTTGGCTCACGCGGGTCTTTGCCGGCGATAAGCCCCGCTTTCGTCAGGCCGAGTATGCGCCCGTCATCCACAGTTGCCACTTGAACGTCATTGATATACGCCGTGATATGAACGCCATCGCGAACCACCTTGAGCGTGATGGTATCGGTCGGTTCCATCGTGACAGTGCCCTGTCGCAACGGGTCTGTGTTAAGAATGTTGGTCGGATCGGCGTACACCAGCGCGTAGGTGGGCAGGTTGGGGGACTCATGCGGTTCGGGAAAGATCACGAAACTATACAGGGGGGTGACTTCATCCACGGCGCCGAAGATGATGCCGTAATAACGCCCCTTGGTATCCCGAATGATGTGCGCTTCCGTCTCCACGACATAATTCTCGGCGCTGCAGGTGGGCGCTAGACGCGCCGCCAGAGTCGCATTTTCGACGGGGCCCCAGAGTTGATATTCCGTATCACCATAGTCGCTAAATTGGCCGGTGGAATCTTCGCCGATGAACCAACCGCTGGTGGGGTCTGTGAAGTCGTCGCTATAGGGAGTGCAATAGATATGACGGCTGAGAGGCAGGTAAGCGAAGGCCGTATCGGCCGAATCTACCCGCCCCGGTTGGCCTATCGCCAGCAGCAACCCCGCCATCAAACTCACCAAGCCGCCCACCATGAGAGGCAATCGAACACGTTTGCTTATCGTCATCATGTCCTTTAAAAACAGAATTCTTCAAGTTTCTCGAATTATACCATAGGGGGATCGCCGTGTTTTTCTCCGACGCCCAATTGTTAACCAACCCTTCAGCCATAGCCGCAAGGTTCGCCTATTAACCGGCGTTTGTGCGCGTTTCAAGCCCATGTTAAAATCCTGACTGCAATCGGGTTGACCGGCAATAATTCAACCCGACAGGGGACGTTTGATCGTTTCGCCACATCAAACATCCGGTCGTTATCTGGATAGGAATACCCATGTTATTGAATGACGCACTGGCCGATCTCGTGCAACAGGCAATTCTGGCCGCCCAGGCCGCCGGAGATTTGCCCGCTTTTGAATTGCCGGAGCCTCTGGTGGATCACCCGCGTGATCCTCAGTTTGGCGACTATGCCACCAACACGGCCATGCAACTGGCGCGCGTAGCCCGGATGCCTCCTCTTAAGATTGCCCAAACCCTGACACGCCATTTCCCGGCCGCCGACTGGCTGGCCGGCG